>JBEKBA010000133.1:0-6540 GCA_050015635.1 Verrucomicrobiota bacterium | reverse complement strand
GTTAAAGGTCACGCTTGTGGCCGAGAGAAGACTGGCGTTTTGTGCGTTGGTGCGGTTGATTTCCATCAGATTCGTGCTCGCGCTGTCGAGCGTAACACTGTTGTCGATGGTCAGGGTGCCGATGCCGGAATTGCCCGGAGCCAGAACCCCGCCAGTCACTCCCACTGAACCCAGAATGGTTCCCGAACCGCCAAGTATCGAGGTATTGACAGCTCGCCTCCGTTAAGCACGCCGTTCACCAGCAGTGTGCCACCGTTGGCAATGGTGGTGCCGCCGCCCCAGACATTGGTCTTGCCCGCAAGTACCACAACCGCCAATCCGTCCGCAGTCAACGATCCGGAACTGCCAAGCGAAATGGTGTTGCTGAAAGTCAGCACCGAGGTGGCATCTCCGGGGGTATTCCCGGCCGTGCATTCCAGCGCCACGTTGGTCCCGAGAACCGTGCCGGACAAGTTCATCAGGGTGTTGACATTGACGACCCGGAGCTGTGAAGCGCTTGCAATCGTGACCGGGCCGGCCCAGGTGATATTATTGCCGGATGTATTGACATAAAGAGCACCGCCGGGCGACTCATAGGCGCCGTTGATGACCAGCGGATTCGTCACTGTCATCGAACCCACTGACCCTTCGACTCCAAGCCGTCCACCGGTCAAAACCGTGGCTTCGCCGGAACCCAAAGCGGAACTCGTTGTGATAATAAGCTCGCATCCGTTGCCGATGGTCGTCCCGCCGGTATAGGAATTGGTTCCGCCAATTCCTACACTGGCGCCACCTCCGGTAATATTAAGGGAACCTGATCCGCTAATCGGCGAATTAAATGCCACTCCGTTGTCGTCCATGTTCACTTGCAGTATGCCGTTGTTCGTAATTGAGCTGGGGGAGCCCAAAGAGCCGAAGCTCCCGCCAACTCCAATGGACAGGATGCCGGACTGAATGTTGACCGGCCCCATGAAGTCGTTGCCCGAGCTGGTAAAATCAAGTTCGTTGGTGCCCGTTTTGGTGAGGGTGCCATAGGCGGTGATTCCTATGCCACTGGAGGAGCCGTCGAATACATAATGATTGATGGTATTGTTGACCGTCATTGAACTGGGGGTAACTTGAAAAGCGATGTCGATGTCCGGAACGGAGGAACCGGAATCATTGAAAGTCACATTATCTCCGTCTTCATAAACCGTGGCGCCCCCGGTCCAATTCGCGCTGTTCGTGTCCCAATTGTTTGCGGAGCCGTCACCCGCCCAGGTCAAGTTAAGTAATGTGCCCGTGACAATCAAATTCACCTGTCCGGGCGTGCTCGTGTTCAACTGAAAAGTTTCGGTGCTGCCGGCCGGTGGAACCAGGACGAAAGAACCGCCGCCCTGGATGGTCCCGCTGTAATTGATCAGCCGGTAAGTGCCGCTGAGCTTGAATCCAAGCAGGTTGAGATTGAGAGTCGGATTGCCGTTGAGCGTGAGCGAACCCGTCACGTTGAGGATGTTGTTCGTGGTTGGAGTTAAATTGAAGAAAAGATTATCGCTTGCTGAAACGGTCAGATTTGAAATCACCGTGCCGTCGCAATTCATGGTTTGACCGGCGGGATTCAATGCCAATCCGCCTTGCAGGCTTGCATCCAGCGTGCCGCCTGCAAGAGTAATGGTTTGGACATTGGTTAATGAATAGTTGGCGCCAAGTTGGATTACGCCATTGCTGATGATAAGCGCATTGGTGTAACTATCGTTGCCGCTCAAGTTGACCGTGTTGGTGTTCCACTTGATGACGCTGCCATCTCCGACAATTGAGTTGCTCACCACAAAATTGTTCGTTGCGTTGAAACCAATAAAAGCGTTGGGGACCTGCAGCGTCACCGAACCTGATCCGAGCGCGTTGGTGGTGCCGCCCTCGATGATGAGGCCGCCGTTGGCATTCGTCCAGTTGCCGCTGTAGGCGGAGTTGTTGCCGAAAAGAACCAGGTTATTGGTTCCGGGAGCGAGCATGTTCATGGTCAGATTCCCGCTGCCGCTGATGGGGGATTCCAGCCAGATGTCCGCGGCATTGGCGCCGGTCTGATCCGTGGTGATGACCGAATTAGTGAGCACCTGAAGCGTTCCCCCTACCGCAGGACCGTTGGGAGCAAATCCTCCATGGAAATTCATTGTTCCTCCGTTCAACAACAGATTCACGATCGCCGCATTGCCGCTGGTTTCCCCTCCGTTTTTCAATTCCAGAATGCCGCCGCTGTCAATCTGCAGGCTGTTGCCGGCAAATGCCGCAGGGGTGATGCTGTTGGTCGTGCGCACGTCAAAGCCGCTGGGCGTCTCGTAGTTATTGCCGCTGGTGGGCGCCGCATCGGAGACGCCCCAAATCGGGCCATTCCACTGCTGCGGACTGCCGGTCTCATTAACCGTTTGGAGGATATTCTGCGCAGGCGCGGTCGCGCCGGCCAATAGTATCATCCCGAGGATGGTTGCGCCGAAGAACAGGGACTTGCATCGAATGTATTTTTTCATGCGGATAGGGATGATTTTAAGATTTTAGGATGGGGTTGGATACAATTCAGAAACCGGGTTTTAGCGGCGGAACGAAACATAAATGTCTTTGCTTCATTTTTCGGTCCTCCGGCGCCACAACACATTTCATGCGGTCATCAAGCCGGGGTCAATTTTCATAATTATCGCACACGCAGGAATTACGTCCACCCCACAAAATGATAGGGTTATTCGCAAGCTTGTAAGGAATTTACATGATGGCGATTTACACCATGAACTATAATTTTTGCCGGATTCATCAAACGTTGCGTGTCACGCCAGCGATGGAAGCAGGCATTGCCGACCACGTTTGGAGCTTGGAGGAAATTGTAAATCTGTTAAATTAACTCCCATGAAATCAAAACAACTTGCGAACGTCTTAATCAAGATTCTAGGGCTGTCGGTCTGCATCCATGCCGTCCCGGCTTTTATTACAGGCATTTACCAGTTGGTCGTGTATGTTACAGAGCCGAGAGGGATAATACCTGGCGGCGGATTCTGGTTTTATGTTGCGCCAAATTTATTTTATATCGCTGTTGGGATTTACCTCATCGTCACGAGCCGGAAGGTTGTAGGTTTTTTGTTCAAGAATGAAGATGAGTGATTCAAAGTAGCCCACTACCAGGAATTTGGTAGTGGGTCAGTTTATTGGTAGGGACGCCGCGCTGCCTTGTCCGCCATAGCTTTAGCGACGGGCGGATGCGCCGTCCGTGGTGGCCGTCTGCAAAGACCGCCGCCAAAAGCCAAAAACACCGCTAACCTATAGGGGCCGCAGGCGCACGCTACAGAATTGATGGAAATGCTCTAATGACAATACCCATGTCTCATGCATTCACAACCTGTCCACCCGATCGAGGCAACGCCGGGCTCTTAACGCTGATGACGCGTCCGACGCCAATTTCCAATGCACAACATCAGTCCGAGGCCGGCCAGCGCGAAAACCGAAGGTTCAGGCACGGAAGTAGGAACAAACACGAGTCCATCGAATTGCCCCGCATCAGTGCTTGAGGAACTTATTGTGTCTAAAACTGTCTGCGTCAGACTGGTCCCGGTGCCGGGATCCGTGATTTCAACCAGATTATTGCCAGTACCGGAACTGGTAATCGTTGTTGCGTAAATACTGCCATAGCTCCCGCTCCATTTCACCGTCAACCAGTCAAAATCAGTTCCACTGTCAATGACGCTTGTAGTCCAACTTCCTCCACTGTAAGCTCCTCCGCTGAAAGTTCCACTGTAAGTCGCCCTTACAATGCCCCCTCCTTCATTGGCAATATATACGGTCGTCATGGTAGTGGGATTAATGGCGAATCCGTACGCGGTGCTGAGACCTGAAGTGAACAGCCCGATTGGAGTTTGGGTGCCCGATTGTGGCTGCCCTGCAATCTCATATAGTTCACCCGAAGTAGTGTAAAATAAATTGCCACCGTAGGTTTCAATGGCATGACCTGCAGTGCCGGTCCCAATCAACCCTGCTGCATTTGAATTAGGATTGCCGTAATACCAGACTCCCTGATCTCCGCCTGAAGCAGCTGTTCCCGACGCCCAATAATTGCCGTTGCCATCTGTGACTGCGCCACGCAAGAGACCACCACTGGTGGAACCACCAGTACTACCAAAATAGCTTTGATTCGCGGTTGTGACGGCAACGGAAGATGCGCCACTCGCATTGACCTGCCCGATATCCCGGTATGCGGGTGTAATACTGCTGCCAACGGCAGTGCCGCTATCGCCACCAAAGACGAGGACATCGCTGTTGGGGTCATAGGTCAACTCACCATCCTGCGCATTATCGCCGGACGTAAGTAAGCCAACACCGGCGGTGGCGGTGGTGGGCACTGCGGTCTGAGCGATTAAACCGTTCGCCGACGTGCTAAACTGGTCAATAAATACCGCAGAGCCGGTGCCACTGGCCGCAGCGATCGCTCCGCCGCCATCCTGATAGGTGGCGGTCGTTCCGCTGCCATCCTGGAAGACGTAAAGATCGCCCCCGGTGATGGAGATTTGCGCCTGAAGTGAACCCGCCACAAGCAAGGAACCCGCTAGCAAAAGAAAACATTTGGTTGTCATAATATTGGTCATTTAGATATGGTTATTTACCCGGCTGATTGACGTAAACCTAAACCAAACCACGCAAACAATCTACCCTGCAAAAATATGGGGTCACGGCCGCTATTTGGCCGTTATTTCACCGGAATCGCGATCTCTCAAAGCCAATTCGGCGCCCGCAATGAGCCTGTAAGGAAAACCAACCATGTGAGGCAAAAATACACAGTTGCCCTGAACACGGGCGTTTCCCCTATGTTTTTGTGGGGTGGAGTTATTGGTGGGGCCGGATATGATACTTGTCAAAGCGACCCCGGCAAACGATACGGTTCAACTGTCAAGCCGCACAAAATTTATGCAAAACGAGAATTCGCAACCGCGAATAAAATTTGGCTCCGTGCCGCCGACCTTCCTAAGGAGCTGCCGGCTCAAAGGTTTCACTTTGATTGAACTGCTGGTGGTCATAGCCATCATCGCGATTCTTGCTGCAATGTTGTTGCCGGCATTGGCCCGGGCCAAGGAGCGGGCGAACCGGGCTTCTTGCATGAACAATCTCCGGCAGATCGGCATCGGCATGACCGTGTATGCCGGGGACAACAATGACCTTGTGGTTGAGGCGCGTTGGGCCTCTACCGACACTCCTCCCGTTCCGAACGGGTCGGTGAAGGGCGCCTATAATCAGCACGCAGTGGATGCGCCAGAGTCGGCCATACTCAAAAGCGTTGATTTGGATCCGACACAAACCAATACCGTTTCCATCTGGGCCTGCCCCAGTCTTGGCATTGGCAGCGTGAGTTATAATATCAATACCTCAGGCGGTCTCCCGGAGTGGGAGATCGGCTATCAATATTTAGGCGGCATTTATTGGTGGTATAACGCGGCCTATTCATCTGGTATCGCCTCCGCCAGTCCGATTAAATTGAGCAATGCCAAACCTTCATGGGTGTTGGCAGCGGATTTGGTTTGCAAGAACCCGTCTATAACTTCTGGAAATCCGTGGGCGGACGTAACCAGCCCGCTGGAACGTGTCGCCCATCAACGACCGAACGCGCAATTTCCAGACGGTGCCAATCACTTGACCATGGACGGTTCCGTCCATTGGATCAAAAGTGAAAATCTGTTGCAAATCAACACCTTTGATACCAGCACACGGCTCTTTTATTTCTATCAGGAAGACCTTGGCAATATCAACTCTGCGAATCTCACCTACTTAAAGATAAAGCTTTAACCTTCGCAACGATTATAACTATGGGATGATGTCTTTGACGGAAGCAGACGGTAGGGACGGCGCGCTGCGCTCTCGCTTTTTTAATTCCCGATTTCCTGGACCCCATCCCTAGACCCCAGACCCCAAACCCCAGACCCGCGCCGTCAGGCGCATTGATTTCATGGTAGGAACCGGTGGCCGTCCGCAAGGACTTCCACCGCGTCCCACTTCAATTCGTTTTGCCTTCGCGTTCTTGGCGGTTAAATCCTTTTTCGCGTTAATTCGCGGAATTCGCGTCTAAATTTGTGTCTTAATTATCACTTCGTAATTCGTGTAATTCGTGTCTCTTTTTTATGGTGGTCGCACCGCAAGGTGCTTGGGTGCAGCGTCACGCTGCCCGTCCGCAAGAACGGGCGCGCGCCCGTTTTTTTGTTCCCGATTTCCTGGACCCTATCCCCATCCCCGGCGCCGTCAGGCGCATTGGCCGTCCGCAAGGACCGTCCACGCCGAATGCCTTCCCATTTTTATCCGTGTTCCCTTCGATGCGCTGCACTCTGCATAGTGGCTGCAGCACCGCTGCAATGCCGCTGCCGCGCCCCTGCAATCCATACCCTTTTTGACTCGTTTGGTGTCCGTTCTGGTGTCCGTTGCGGACCCTGCGTCGCCTTCACTGGTGTCCGATTAAAAACCCAATAAGCACGGACTATTTTGTGATTCATTGCTTTTAGATGAGCCTTCGTCTTTGGTAAGTAGTTGTGAGATGGGCAATTGCTCAAAGGCGCTGACACT
>JBEKBA010000132.1:0-6552 GCA_050015635.1 Verrucomicrobiota bacterium | reverse complement strand
ATCAAGATTAAATTGTGATTCTTTGCCGGTTTGATTTTTTAAATCAATTTCATCTTGGACATATTGCAACAGCTTGCTTTTAGGCCAATTACAGTGTTCTTCTGTCGTTTTGGATTGAGTCGCCTCAATATCCGTCAACCGTTTGAAAAGCAGCAATACATGATTCCAAACAGTCGGTTCATCTATTTCTGTTTCTTTTATATATCGCTCCGCAGGCTGACAATAGGTTCGCATTGAGCCATAAAATTCTTGATGTAAAACCTCGTCGCTCATTTGTCCATTTTCCGAGTAAAAACCCAAGTCATCAAAAAAATCCAAGATCAAATCCAGCTCCTTAGTATTTTCCACCGCATTCCAATTCCCATTTTGAAAATATTCGTTCACTTCGGATGCAGCCAAGCTCCGCGTGTCTTTCATTGCGTCAAACTTGTCTTCGTAATACTGAACAAGGTCAGTGTTGAATTTCTTTTGATGTGAGGTTGACATGATTTGTGCAAAGAAACCGAATGCACCAATGAAAATCGCCGTCCAAAAAATCGGCCAAAACCATTTTTTGACACATTTATGCTTAGCGGGGTCTTCTGAACTTTTCAGGAAAACTATTACACCCAAGACCGCCATGAGAATTGGAATAAGATAATTCATGGCAGCAGCAATGGTTTCCCAATCCCACGACGAAATATCTGCCATAATTGGTTTGAGCATTTCGATGACAGAGCATCCCAAAACGTCAAAAGAGCGTAAAGAATGATGTTTTTCACTGAAGTCACCATGATTTTAGCCTTTATTTACAATGGTTTTGTCGTGGGTATGTGAAATATATATGCCCTGCGGATCGTGTAGATAAGTTACACGACATGACAGCTTGTGTCTTCGATGGCATATTATGGGCGTGTATTTCCCATGTCATGAAGCCGTCGCCGGTTTTCCGTCGTGTTGTGTGTTGGTGAAAAAATCAATTTTCAAAATCCAACCTTGGATTCATTCATGCCCCCGTCACACAAACATTCTGTTAATGTGACAAACTGCCGCAACCATCTTATCCGGCCTTGGTTTTCCATGAAAAGCATGCGGACTGTCACTTTAATGTTTGCCGCGGTTGCCGCCCTCGCGGGAGTTGTCCGCGCCCAAACCCTTACCGACATTGGCGCTGCGAACCCGACTCCCGGACCGAATGATATTTACCAGTTGAGCACGAATGGGAACACGGAATCCACCGGTGGCTTCAATTACTTCAGCAACAATAATCCTCCGCCGGGTGAGACTTTCACCACGGGAACGACCCCGCTGGTTTTGACTTCTGTGTCCTTCAAGACCGGCAGCGCGCCGCTGGATTCGGGCGGTGGCGGCCTCGGACCGGAGGACTATCACCTTCGGATTTCCTCCGTGTCTTCCAGCGGCGGGGCCACCTTGATTGACAGCTACGCCAGTTCCCCGGTCAGTTACACCGATGGTCACTGGCTGCAATGGACCAATTTGGGTGGCGTGCCTTTGGCAACGAATACGACTTATGCCTATTCGTTCGCAGCCACCAGTGGCTACGATGGTTTGGCATTGTCCACCAATCTTATCAGCGGTGGGCAGGCCGCACTCATTCCGACCACAAGCGGTGCTGTAACTTACGACAGTCCGGCGTATAGCGCGGTTTTCGACATCGGATTATCGGCGAACACGAGCCAGCTCCTTGGTGGTACGCCGGTCGTCTCCCCCGAGAATACCATTTACGTCGGTTCTGCGGTTACGTTGCTGTCATCTGCGGTGGGGACGCCTCCGCTTTACTACCAATGGCAGATGATTGGCGGCGGCGGCGCGTTGACCAACATTCCCAATGCCACCAACTCAAGTGTATCGGTGACCCCGCCCGCTACCGGCACCTTCAACTTCGACGTCATCGTAACCAACAGTTCCGGCAGCGTCACCAGCAGTGTCGCCACCGTCACGGTTATGTCGCCCGCCAGTGTCACGGTTAACACCAACCAGATGGCGGCGCTGCCCGCGCAGGGAATCGGGGTTTGCTCCGCAACCTATGATAATTACCTGATCGGCGGTAACGCTGTGAATATAGCTCCGATGCTGAAGGCCGCCGGAATCACCGCCGTGCGTTTTCCGGGCGGTTCGTATGGGGACGTTTATTCCTGGAGCAACAATGCCGGCATTGACGGAGCCTATGTCAATTCGAGCGACAGCTTTTCCAATTGGATGAACGACATCGTAATGCCGGCGGGGGCCCAGGCCATCGTCACCGCCAATTACGGTTCCAATCCGGCCAACACTGCCGGGGGTGACACCAATGTGGCGGCGAATTGGGTCGCTTATGCCCAACAGCATTATGGGACCAATGCCCCATACTGGGAGATTGGCAATGAAATCTATGGCAACGGTTACTATAGCACCACCGAGGATTGGGAATACGACCTGCATTACTCCGAGGCAAGCGCCTCCGCTCGCGTCGGCCAGCCCGCCCTCTCACCCGCCGCCTACGGCACCAATGCGATCCAATTCATCAGCGCCATGAAGGCGCAGGATGCCAACATCAAGTGCGGAGTTTTTGTTGAAGGTGTTTATTCCGGCAATAACGCCTGGAATACCGCATTGTTGAAGGTATGTGGTAGCGTGGCGGACTTTGTCATCATTCACTGGTATCCCGGCAGCTCTCCCACCACCACGCTCGCCGCGTCAACCGGGATTGTCGCAACCGTCAACGCCACTTACACGCAATTGACGAATCTTGTCGGTGCCGCCAAAGCCTCGCAAATGCCAATCGCCATCACCGAAACCGGAGCCGGAGACTGCACCGGCGCCCAGGTTTCGCTTTTTGCCGCGGACAACTATTTGACCTGGCTCGAAAACGGCATTGTCAACGTGGACTACCAGATTCTTCACACGGACATGCTGTTGAACAATCAGACCCCCGGCCACGCTTATTATGGCACGCAGATGTGTCACCTGCTGGCAAACATCGGTGACACCTTCCTCAACACCACCTCCTCTGTGAGTGAATTGCGCGTCCATGCCACTACCCGCCAGGACGGCCGGACCGGCGTTATGCTGGTCAACCTGGACCCGATTCTTACCATCCCCGCCACGGTGAACATCAGTGGAAAAACCCTTGCCACCAGCGGCATCTGGTATCAATTCGGTCTCACAAATTATATCGGTACCAACGACTACCCAAGTTTTCCCGTATCCACCAATACTGTCTCCGGTCTTGGAAACCAATTCACGGTCTCGGTTCCGCCTTATACCATCGTTGACTTGTTGATCCCGGCGCTGTCGGTGGGCGGCACGGCCACACCGGCAAGTCCGGAGATATGCAATGGCAGCGGCACGACCATCAGCTTGAGCGGGCAGGCCGGAGCAATCACCGGCTGGCAGTATTCAGTGAATGGCGGGAGCAGTTGGACGGCCATCGCCTCGACGGCCAATCCGTTGAGCACGGGACCGCTGACGACGACGACGGAATTTGAGGCGGTGGTGCAGAGCGGCGTCTGCTCTACGACCACTTCGAGCGCGGCCACCGTGACGGTGGACCAGCCATCGGTGGGCGGGACGGCCACGCCGATGAGTCCGGAGATTTGCAATGATGGTGTCAGCAGCACGACAATCAGCTTGAGCGGGCAGACCGGAACGATAGTCGGTTGGCAGTATTCAGTGAACGGCGGGAGCACTTGGACGACCATTGCCTCGACCGCCAACCCGTTGAACACGGGACCGCTGACGGTGACGACGGAATTTGAGGCGGTGGTGCAGAGCGGCGTCTGCTCGACGACCATTTCGAGCGCGGCCACCGTGACGGTTGACCAGCCGCCGGTGGGCGGGACAGCCACGCCGACAAGTCCGGAAGTTGCCAGCGGCGGCAGCACGACAATCAGCTTGAGCGGGCAGACCGGAGCGATAGTCGGGTGGCAGTATTCGACGAATGGCGGAGTCACCTGGACGGCCATTGCCTCGACCGCCAACCCGTTAAGCACGGGACCGCTGACGGTGACGACTGAATTTAGCGCGGTGGTGCAGAGCGGCGTCTGCTCGGCGGCCACTTCGAGCGCGGCCACCGTGACGGTCGGGCCGTCCATAACGACCGAAACGACCAATCAAGAGGCCTGCGTCGGGTCAGAGGTGACCTGGACGGTGGTGGCGACGGGCACGGGTTTGACCTATCAATGGCAGTTGGACGGCACGAACCTTGTTGATGGGGGGAATTTGAGCGGCAGCCTGACGGCCACGCTGACAAACAGTGCGGTCAGTCTGACCAACGCGGCGACCGTGACCAATGGCTATGCGTGCATTGTCACGGATGCCTATTCGATGTCGGTGACCTCGACGGTGGTGTCACTCACGGTGGACGTGGCGTCGGTGGGCGGGACGGCCACGGCGACGATTCCAGAGCTATACGGCGGCAGCGGCACGACAATCAGCTTGAGCGGGCAGACCGGAGCGATAATCGGGTGGCAGTATTCGACGGATGGCGGGAATACCTGGACAACCATAAGCTCGACAAACAATCCGTTAAGCACGGGACCGTTGATGGCAACAACGGAATTTGAAGCGGTGGTGCAGAGCGGCGTCTGCTCGACCGCCATTTCGAGTGCGGCAATTGTCACTGTGCAGCCGCTGCCGATCCTCTCGGTGGTGCTGGCATCGGCCAACAGCATTACCTTAAGCTGGTCCGGTTCGGCCACCAATGGCTTCATGCTGGAAACAACAACGAATCTCAACCCGCTCGGCGTATGGTCCACCCTGTTTATGGTCACCAACCTGAACCCGGTCACTATCACCGTTTCAAACCCTGCCAGCTTCTTCCGGCTCTACCAACCGTAAGTCCTTGATTAACCGTATAGTTCCGCATCCATCCGTATCATTCCGCATCTTTCAATGGTGCGCGCGGCGGGAGTCGAACCTGCAAACAGGGTGTTTTCGTCATTGCTCATTGTCGCCTTTCTCTTTACTTGCCTGCAAGTGATAATACGGTAATGCCCGCATGATTGCAAGCTATTTATGGCATCTGTGTGCAACTATCAGAAGAAAAAGCCGTGTCAGTTAGTGTCAGGGCTTTGGCTTGTGTCAGAACTGTGTCTTGCCTGATTCTGTGTCGGAACTGTGTCACGCCCGCCCGCACCCCGGCGGGGTATAAACGCGGGGTCGGGGGCAGTGGCCGCGATTGGGGGGCGTATTGCGAGTGCAACCAGTAAAGCCATTCTCGGATGTCTTGCAAAGCGCCTGCTGAAGTTGATTGATCAGCGCCGTGCGTTGTTCGATCAATGTCACTTCATCCCGGCACAGCAAGCGCAGTTGTTGCACCAATGGTTCCGGTGTTGTCAGCACCCGCCAGCTTTCACCTTCCAGCCGTAAGGCGTCGGCCAGTGCCCAGCAATCCCGGCGGTCGGTTTTCGTGCCGCTGGGCAGCTTGCGCGTGCGATACGATTTGGAACTGCGCGGATGCACCGGATAAACGCGGTAGCCCAGCGCCACCAGTCGTTCAATGGCGGCGCTGTGTCCAGCTTCGACCGCGATGGCCAGTTCTGGAAACGACTTTAGTTTTTCCTGGCAGAGAATCCAGCCCGTCGCGTTGTGATCGAACCTGAACTCGCTGGTGATTTTCCCCGTGCCATCCAAGACCAGCACATCGTGATGATCCTTCGCCCAATCGAATCCGGCGAAGTGCGTGACTTCATTCCATGCTTTCATTTTTTCCGACTCCTTTCTTTTGGTTGCGGCGGCACTGGTCGGAATGACCCGGTTCATAGTCGAACTAATACGGCGGCCCTCACGGGGCAAAGTTCTCTCGGACTGCACAAACGGGACGCACCAGCCTGATCGTCACCATCAATCTGCCCTTTGAACAATGGACCGAAGTGCTGGGTAGCGAACGGTTGACGGGGGCGGTGCTGGATCGCCTGACCCACCGTGTCCACATCCTGGAAGCCAACGGCCAACCTGCGAATTTCTTTTTAGCTAGCTGCCCATCCGACGAACACAGGATGCAGACCCTGAATGATTTGGACCTGATTGATGTAGATGAGACCATTCAAACCTTTTGCAGCCAGGAACACGTAATTATTATTCACAACACCGGCTGTGATTGCTGCATCCGTCTGGAAACCGCCCGGAATTTCCTTCCAGCCTTGCCCACCCTGCCCCAGCACCGAACGGTTGTAGAAAATGTTTTTATTGGCATCTGTTGCGAAAAAGAAAACCTCATTTCCAACACCCAAGACCGCAGGGCCGACAGATGTCACCAATCCTTGTATTGGAGCCCATCCGACGAACACGGGATTCTGACCCTGAACGATTTGGACCTGATTGATGTAGATGAGACCATTCAGACCTTTTGCGGCCAGGAACACATAATTATTATTCACGACACCGGCCCCGATTGCTGCATCCGTCTGCAAACCGTCCGAAACCTTCGTCCAACCTTGCCCACCTTGCCCTAGCACCGCCCGGTTGTAGAAAAAGTTTTTGTTAGTATTTGTAACAAAGAAAAATACTTCATTCCCAACACCCAAGACCGCAGGGCTGACAGGAGTAAGCATCGGCGGGGCGTAGTTGCAG
>JBEKBA010000131.1:0-6634 GCA_050015635.1 Verrucomicrobiota bacterium | reverse complement strand
GCAGTCAAGCGAGCCATTCGCCGGGCAAAAATCCGCGTTCCACAGCGATCAGTGATGGGTTTTACCATGAAGAAAAATGGTTCGGATAAAAAACACCCGTTTTGCATCAGTCTGTTAGGGAATCAAGCTTAATCGTCCTAACCAATTTATACCCTTGCTGTGCTTGGTCATCTCCCAAGCAACAGCAGCCAGAAAATCCTCCTTGTCACGAAAATCTGATTCAGAATCCCTGCGACTGGGGCTTAATTTTTCCAGGATGGTTTCAAGATAGTTTTCAATTAGAACAGCCTCGTTCCGAATATTGCGATTTTTCTTTTCTCTGAATAGAACTCCGAGAAAAAGGATAACCGCAAGCGGAGTAACAGGTATTTGACAATGCTGAAAATAATACAGAATTTGATTGAGCATCCCATCAACATCAAATTCCTGCTTCGCTTTCCACTTCACAAGCAGCTGTCGAATACGCGCTGTATTTAGTGATCCGATATAACCAATTTTGGCTTTAAAGTCTGAAGCTAAAGTTAGAATCAAAGCGTTTGTCCAAAACCGCGCGCTCCGAGCGCGTGCGGTTGCTGCCGGTTTTCGTTTTGACAAACTCGGCCATGACTTCGCGCCACGTGCGGCGGATATAATTTTCATCCGCCGCCGCCAGATACGCTTTGGCGATTTGCAAATTGAGCACCGGCTGGCGTTGCGCTTGGTTCTTGGCTTCGACAAGCTGGCGGGCTTCCTCCTCGCTGCCGGTTTGCAGGCTGGCGCGTTTGCCGCTCAGAGTGTCCACGCGATAAAACTTGCCGCCGCGACTGCCGCGACAAGTCAGGCGATAACGTGTTTTCATGTTTTTCACGCAATCGCAAGAATGACAGAAGCCGATTCCGCAATGTTAGGGATTAAGCGGAATGTAACCGCCTATTACCCCAACAAAGTTACGGATTGAAAAATTTGGTGTCCGTTTTGGTGTCCGTTTGGACTCCCCAAACACCTAATTCGTTGCTGCACACACAGTAAAAGTGGTGGCTGGGGGCGGAATCGAACCGCCGACACAAGGATTTTCAGTCCTCTGCTCTACCGACTGAGCTACCCAGCCATAGTCTATTTACAACGATTTATAGTGATTGCAGCACTATTCAGTTGACGTTGTGCTAGTATTATCGCGTGAAAGCGAGCGCAACCGCGAGTACTGCTCAAATTGTCGCACGGCGTCAAACATGGAGCCGGACAATACTCCAAGGCCTTCGACCAGCGCAAGCGCAGAGTGCACGGGTTGTGGGAAACCACATGATTCACGTCCATGGAGAGAGATTCCTTGGCCCGTATGAAGGCTAAATTGTCCGTAATTATGGCTGAAACCAATTGGGATTTGGAACGCACTTATGGCGCACTTTTAGAGAACGGACGCTTTGCCTCTTGGCTGCAATTCGCACCGGACGGAATTATCACTTGGAAGGGCTGATCTAACCTTACTTTTTCTTCAACGGTTTCGGAAGTTGAGCCAATTTTGTTTTTAGCAGCAAATTTCCAACATCGTTGGCAAAGGCTTGATGCTTTTCGTAAATCTGAACCGCTTTAGATGGAAGAAGGTCCTGGCTACAAATACGCCATGAGCATGGAATGACGGCAAAGTCCGTTATCGCGCGAATTTTTTTGCGACAAAAAAAATAAAAACGCGCAGGATGGTTTGTCCTGCGCGTGTTGTTATGGCCGATTTTTTGTCAGGCCTGACGTTTTTTAAGCCGAAGGAGACCAACCAAAGCGGCAAAGCCACATCCCGCCATCGCGACAGAGGAGGGTTCGGGAACAGCCTGAATGCCGGAGAAGGTGAGATTGTCAAAGCGCCAGTTGCCGGAGGTGCCATTGTATTCGACGGTAGAACTGCCGCTCAAAGTGGCACTGGCGTATTCGTCACCGAGGTTGCCAGTGGAATCATAGGCAGACACGAGCCGGACACCGAGATAAGGATCATTGCTGGCACCGGCGATGGAACTGAGATCAATGGAGATAGTGGGGCTGCCGGGTGCATTGTAGAAGTCTTTGGCCGTGGCGATGTAGGTGCCGGTGGGGCTGGTGCCGCCGAAATTGACCCAGCCGCTGCTGGTGGAGGTATCAAGTTCGTATTGGAACTGAAGGTCGCGGATGCCTTGGGCGGTGGAATACCAGTCGAAAGAGAACGAAATATCGCTGTATCCGGCGGTGGAGGTATCAAGCTCAATGCCCTGACTGTATTCGGGCGCTTGGGCAGCCCATCCGTTGTTGGCGGTGCCGCGGATGCGCCAAGTATATTCGCTGAAGCTGGGATTGGCAGTTCCTGCGGTCAATAAAATGTCATCACTGGCGGTGTTGCCGCCGTTGTAGGTGTTGCTCATGCCGAGGGTGATGGCGGTTCCGGAACCAGTGGTAGCAGCGGGGCTGTTGTCGGGTGCGGCCACGGTGCTGCTGAAGCTCCAGGCAGTAATTGTAGTTTGGGCTTGAGCACACGCTGCTGCCAGCAACGATACGCCCGTAATTGCGATTATTTTTTGTTTGTTTTTCATAGGTTTCTATCTGTTTTTTATGGTTAAAACTGACGTGTGTATCATCCATTTTTAGGTTACATACAAAAGACAGGCCCGTGACAATTATGTGAGTGGTTATTAACATATTATTAACAGACGACTTTGATACTGCGGCGAATCGGGAAAATCGGACAGATTGCCGGTGATAGAGGAGATTAAGGAGATTAGTTTTCCTACGAGTCCTGCCTGGCAGACGCGGATTTCACGGACTGGCTAATTGCTATGAGCATGGTGACCAAAGCGGGAGATTTGGGAAGAATGGATTGATCACGCCGGGCAAATCCAAACTGGATACACTGGATGCGGCGTAAAAATGAAAACGCGCAGGGTTCAATGCTGCGCGTGTTTTGTAGCCGGCAGCCGGTCGGCGTATCCGGTTGCACAGTAAAGCAATTAATTTTTCATCGCTTGCGTTGCGGCGATTTCGGCTTTAGCTGCAGCAAGATCGTGTTGGAAGTCCGGATTTTTATTCATTTCCCGGACGATGGCTTGGGCGAGCACGCGGCCGGCATAAATGTCGGTGGGGTAATGCCGGGCGATTTCCACGCGATGCCAGCCAATGTTACGCGCTTCGGCGATGATGGCGTTGTGTTTATCGGGAAAAACCTCGGCGAGCACCAGAGCGAGAACCATGGATTCCGTCGAATGACCGCTGGGATAGCTGTAACTTTTTTCGAGCTTGCCGACCGCAAGGCTTGGATCAACGACGTATGGTCGCGGGCGTTTGTAGTAATCCTTGGCGCTGTCGGTCACGCCTTCGGCATCCTTCTGCACATTATGGAAAAGGGCCTCGGTGATTGGAAACTTGCCAGGCTGAAAAAAATCGCCGATTGCGGGTGTAAAGTTGAAAATGTTAAATTTCTTTTCCGAAAAGGCCGCACCGACGTCATTGCTGGTGGCGTCATGAAAAACCATCCGAACTTCCGCCATGTCAGCGACCTGCTCCAGCGAATCCGGAAGTGGTGGCGGCGCGAGCAGGGCGACGGCGTCGGGGTCACCATCGGGCAGATAATGAAGCCCGCCGGCGTGCAGCGGCGGAGTGAGAGTTGTCAATAGAACGACAACAAATACAAATGACGTTATCCTTGCGTGAAAATGACGGAATAGTGATCGCATGATTTTTAATTGAAAAGGAGAATTGAACTTAAACGTCATGGCATTCCAATACCGTCAACAGAAGTGCCGTCGTAGCCCCAGTTGATATCGGGCCTGCCGGGATCGCTGGGTTTACCGCCGTTATCAACTACAGCGTAAACATATTTATAGTAAACGGCGTGTCCATCGCTAAAGGTAATGTTAGCTCCAAGATTGTGACGCATGGATAACCGGCTGGTGTAGTTTTGGGGGCTTCCCAAAGTAGTGGTACTCTTGTCATAAGAGGGTTCGTCGGCGATTCTAACCCGGTTGTCAGAGAACATGGCGAATGCCGAGGGATTTTTTATAACGCCGGTTTTCAACACGGGGATTGAGGTTGTTCCGTAATTTCCATACAAACCCTTTGAATTCATTCCATACTGAAAAACCACACGAATATCTACATTAAGAGAAGGATCGATTTTTGCCGAAGGACATTGATAAATGGATGGTGTCGTATTGTAAACATTGATGCCATCGCTAAGTATGGCGGCATAGTAATAAAGCGGCTTGCTGCTTACATAAGGTGGTAATGCGTTAAACCATGCGCTATTTCCCTGTCCAGCCTTGTAAAAATAGGCCAAATCATTCCAGTCCGGAGTATCTTCGTCGTAGCCAGCCGGGGCCCCCGGCGTACCGTCGGGAATTTTTGTCATGGGAAAGGTTTGATTATTGTCATCCACATACATGTTTTGAGCCAACCCCCACTGTTTGAGGTTGTTCAAGCAATAAGCCTGGTTGGCCCGTTCCTTTGCCTTGGCCAAGGCAGGCAGCAGCATTGCCGCCAGGATGGCAATAATGGCTATTACTACGAGTAGTTCAATCAAGGTAAATCCACAACTTCGCCCGGTTCTTTTATTCAAAATCATGCCTCTCATGCCAAGCAGTTTTGCCATGGCTTGTTACAAATATATGGCCAATAAGTGACAATTTGGTAACAAAAAGATCAAGAGCTCAAAGTCACAAAATTGTCACACATCCGTCCTTTAGACGTTACACAACTATGGAGAATTACCCTCAAGTTTCTATTGAAAAGTTGGTGAGGTATAAACGCCCTTTAGCAAAACAATTAACAAAACAAGAATACAAATGAAAAAGCATGTTCTCCTGTCTCTTTTTTCTGGTTTGGCCATACTGCTTCCGCCGGGTGTGCAAGCACAATTAAATAGCAACCTAGTCTTCATCCCCGGCAAATTGGCCGTGTATCGCGGTGGAGACGGGCTTGTATCTTTTGCTGCTAAAGACAGGCAATTTCCTGCTTACATAGATGAGTATGACCCAGCCATAACCAACCAGGGGAGTCCGATCTTAACTGTGCCGTTGCCGACCAATAGCCCGACCGCTTCCATGTGGTTTAACCTTCATGCGGGGTCTGAAGGTCAGGGTATTACCCGTTCCGCCGACCGGCAGTATCTTGCACTAACCGGTTATACCAGCCCCATAAATGAAGCATTAGGAACCCCTTCCTCTGCGACCAATGGGGACGGCACGCCCAGTTTTTATCGCGGTTTTGGGACACTTGATGCCTTCACGAATTTAAACGTTGAATATTCAGATTTATATGACTGGTATGGGTTGCCACCTGGTGTGACACAGGATAATCCCAGAGGCATAGCAACGGACGGCACCAATAGCTTTTGGGGAGCCGGCACAGTTGCCGGCACTCAATCAGGAGGTGATGTTGAATTGAGTGGCACCCTCTTCCGGAACAGTTCGGTAAACGAAGGTGTGCCGGTGGCAATTCAAAGCATTGTTCAATCCTCTGATTTTGTGAAGATAATCAACAATGTTCTTTATATGGTCTGCCAAACAGGAACGGGCGGTGCTTTGAATAACGGCATTTATACATTTTCGGATATTCCCGGCAACCCCATGCCATTGCCCTGGCTTCCGGGCACCGAACAGGTTACCGCTGACACCAACCTTTACCTAAATTTCGGTTCGTACGGCAATATATTGACCTTTGACATGGATCCTTCAAACACCACTGTTTACGCCGCCGACAACGATTTCGGGATTGTAAAATTTGTCAACAACGGAGGGGTATGGACCACCGCATACGTCTTCGGCCCCACCAACATCGGCACAACGGCACAAACCGCCGCCGGAAACCAAGGCTGTTTTGGCATAACTGTGGACTTTAGCTATACTACCACCAATTATCCGGTTATTTATGCGACGACAATGGAAGCAGGCGACAGCTCAGGAGATGTTACCTCCAATCGTTTGATTAGCATCGTGGATACCGGCAATCCGGGCACGAACATGGTCGCCCAAACTCTCGCGAGGGCAAATGGTCCGAACGAAGGTTTCCGTGGCCTTGACTTTACCCCGGATTTGCGTCCGCTCATCACAACTCAACCCGTGAACGTGTCCACGACCACAAATACTCTGGCATCTTTCAGCGTTTCAGCCAGTTCGGTCTATCCTTTAAGCTATCAATGGCAATTCAATGGGACTAATGTCTCAAACAATTCCAACTACCCCATTATTACCGGGGCAACCACCAACATTTTGAATTTTCACGACGCGCAGTTGACGAATCAGGGGAACTACACGGTCATTGTCACAAATCTGTATGGTGCCGTCACCAGCTCGGTTGCGATCTTGACGGTAACGGCGACGGCGGTGCCCCCTTCTCTTACCAATGCAGTTGAACATTTGACCAATTACATTGGCGACACGGTAACAATTTCTGCAACTCCAAAAGGAACCGACCCGTTCACGTATCAATGGTATTTTAATAACAATCCATTATCCGACGACGGCGTCAAATACAGCGGATCAACCAATTCCACCCTTACCATAACCAATGTTCAATATGAAGTCGATTCGGGCAATTATTCCATTGCAATCACGAATGACGCCGGACAGATATCAAATCTGGTTACGGTGCTGACTGTTGAGTATCAAGCGCCATTCATTGGCAGCGGCGGGGAACCGGAATC
>JBEKBA010000130.1:0-6670 GCA_050015635.1 Verrucomicrobiota bacterium | reverse complement strand
TCGCAGTCCGGCACAAACACGACCCTTTCGTGGCCGATTTATCCGACCGGCTTTATTCTCGAATCCACAACCAATCTGGCTTCGCCGATTTTTTGGAGCACGAACAATCCAGCGCCGGTCGTAACCAACAACCAAAACCTGGTCGTCCTGAATGCGACCAATGGCGTTCAATTTTTCCAGCTGTACCGACCGTGAACTCTTTGCACTTAACAAAAATTTCCGAGCGCGAAGTGTTTTCCGATTTGGTAACTTTGCGAAATCGCTTTTGTAACGTGGTGCTTGCCGATTTCCACCGCGCGCGGCAAATCGTTTCCAAGCGCGAGCGCGGCGGTGATCGCCGCCGAATAAGTGCAGCCGGTTCCGTGTGTGCGAATGCCTTTGACGAACGGCGCGCTTAACAATAATTCCGTGCGGCCATCAAAAAAAACATCCATAGCTTCGCGCGCATTTTTCAAATGACCGCCTTTTATAAGTGCGGCACAACCGAACCGAAAATGAATTTTGCGCGCCGCTTCACGCATTTCTTCAAACGACAAGATTTTTTGCCCGAACAAAATTTCCGCTTCGTCCAGATTCGGCGCTACGAGTGTCGCCACCGGCAATAATTTTTCCCGAAGAATTTTTATCGCTTTCGATTCGAGCAGTTTTTCACCACTCGTGGAAACCATCAGCGGGTCAACGACGAGCGGCGGGCGTTTTTTGTTTCTGAAAAAAGTGGCGACAACGCGGACGTTATCCGCCGAGAACAACATTCCGGTTTTCACTGCGGCGGGCGGCAAGTCTTCAAACACGGCTTCGATTTGCCGACGCAAAAATTTTGGTGGACAAACTTCAATCCCGAGGACTCGTTTTGGATTTTGTGCAGTAAGGCAGGCAATTGCGCTTGTGCCATGAACACCCAGCGCGGCGAAGGTTTTCAAATCAGCCTGAATGCCCGCGCCGCCGCCGCTGTCCGAGCCGGCAATGGTGAGCGCCACGGGCAACAATTTGTGTTTCGGCACGGCGCAATTAAACCGTGAATTGCGAATGGTGAATAGCGAATTGTGCGGTTTATAGCGCGCGTTCAACCACGCGCGGTGACGCGGAGAAGCAGTTCGTTCAGTTCTCTTATGCGTGGAGGCTTGCCGACCAATGCGTCCACTCCCGGCGGCGCTTCGCCGTCTTCCTTCATTATCTGGCCCCAGCCGGTGATCATAATCACAGGAGTGTTGGGAAATTCTTTTTTTATGCTCTTGGCCACCTGACGGCCATCAATGTCCGGCATGCCAAGGTCGGTGACGACGACTTCATAAGACTGGTTTTCGCGCGCGGCTTTGCGGAACATTTCCACTCCCTGCTTGCCGCCCGATGCGATTCCCACATGATGATTCAAGGTCGTAAGACAATTTTTTAACAATTCCTGGACTTGCGGTTCGTCGTCAATGCAGAGGATGCGCAACGAACGGTTCGGTATGATTGGCAATGCCGGGGCGGGCTGGGTTTTCGACACCCCGTTCCGAAGAGGAAATATAAGGCGGAAGCAAGTTCCGCGTCCGGGAGCGCTGTCAATCTCAATGAGACCTTCATGGCGCTGCATCATGCCATAGACCATCGCCAGCCCGAGGCCGGTGCCGCCGCGTTTGGCTTTGGTGGAGAAAAAAGGTTCCAGACAGCGTTGGCGGACATTTTCCTCCATGCCGATGCCGTTATCCCGCACTTCAATCTGAAGTTGCCGCGGAGCGTCCTGATTTTTTCCCGGATCAGGATTCACAGAACGAGTGACCAGAGTAATCGTTCCGCCTTGGGGAAGCGCGTCCACGGCGTTGAAAATCAGGTTGATCAACGTCTCACGCAAGTCGCTGGGGTCGCTTAACAAGGGCGGCAGGTTGGGTTCCAGTTCGCGCTGAATCTCTATGGAAGTAGACTCGCGTTGCGGAAGGTCGCGCCAGCGGGGACGGGTAAGTTCAATTACTTGTTCAATAGTATGATTGATGTCCACTTTAACCAGTTTCTCGTTGTCGGCCTCGTTGTCGGAATGGCGGCGATAAAATTCCCGCATCCGCGCGACGATGTGCGAGATGTCATCGCCCGACTGATTGATGGCTTCCAAGTATTGGCGGGCGTTATCCGGCAAATCCGACAACGTAGCCAGTAACAGTTCGGTGTAGGCGACGATGGGCGACAGTGCGTTGTTGACATCATGCGCAATCCCGCTGGCCATCTGGCCCAAGGCGCGAAGACGTTCCTGCTGCACCACCACCTGCTGGGTCCGACGAAGTTCATCGTAAGCTTTTTGCACGCCCTCCGAGAGGCGCACCTGATCATAAAGGTTGCGGCATTGTTCCTCGGTGGTGAGGACTTTGACCTGCAAGGCCTCCTTCTCGGAACGAACCGCGATGATTTCCAAGCGCGCCTGTTCGGCATTGTAACGCACCTCCTCCATGACGAGCACGACCATGCTGACAGCAATAAACAGTTGCAGCACCGCTGCCACAAGAAAACCCGCGTTATAGAGATCTTGATACTCTTGAGAAAATGGATAACTCGCCAGATAAACCCCCCATAGGAAGAAACCAATGGATAACATCCCCGGTCCGACAAAAGGCATCTGCTTTTGCGCCCGAAAAAAGCAAACGGCGGCAAACACGCTGCCGAGACCGATTAGAATGAACACCGGCAACTGGATTTGCAGCCTGCTCGAAAGCACCTCCGGACTGATAACGGTCCAGACCAGCAGGAACAGCATAAACATACCAATCAGGCTCTGCCGGACTGGCAGACTTAAAAAACGCGCGCTGCCCCACAAAAGAAATACCGCCGAAATCGCCACACAACACTGTCTAAGCATAAAAACGACGTTGTTGGGCACGCCGCCGTTTTCCATTGTCAACCCAAGCGTCAACCACAGCGCGTAAAACAACCAGGCCGCGGTCCAAGTGCTGAAGTAACTCCGTTTGGTGTAACGATTCAGATAATAAAAAAGCCCCACCAACACCCACACGCTCAACAGCGATACGAACAGCGTCGCCTGCAGGTATTGCTGTGAAAAATTAAAATGCATACTTTCAAATTTAATCTTTTATCTCCGAATACATTTAATATTCGTCCGCTTGCCTGCATAGAGCAAATCACAGGCCATTATTAGCGCTGTTTGAAGGTTTGTTTGCACGGCAAAATTGGGCAGTGTCCTTTTCTTTGATGGCGGCATTTGTATTTTAATTTCAAACTGGTTTGGGCAGATTCATGCTCATGCCGATGGACAAAGACAGGGTTGCGGAAATTTTAGTCGAGGTCGGGACGTTGCTTGAATTAAAGGGCGAAAACCCGTTCAAGACGCGCGCTTACGCAAACGCCGCGCGCATGATTGAAAATTTGAGCGAGCCATTGGCAAAGCTTGTTGCGGAAAAGCGGCTGGGCGAGATTAAAGGCATCGGCGAAGCACTCGAACAGAAAATCACCGAACTGGTCGAGACGGGAAAATCAAAATATTACGACGAATTGAAGGCTTCAATTCCGGCGGGCTTGATTGCGATGCTGGAAATTCCCGGACTCGGCTCGAAGAAAATTCAGGCGCTCAACAAATCGCTCGGCGTTGACTCGGTGGAAAAACTCGAGGCGGCCTGCAAAGCGGGCAAAGTCGAGGAACTTGACGGCTTCGGCGAAAAAACGCAGGCGAACATTCTCGAAGGCATCGAGCGCCGGCGCACTTACGCGTCGAAACATTTGTTGAGCGACGCTCTGAGATTGGCCGAACCGTTGCTGGAAAATCTGCGCGAGCATCCTGAAGTGATTCGTTGCAGCGCGGCGGGAAGTTTGCGGCGGTTCAAGGAAATTATTGGTGACATCGATTTGCTTGCATCATCAAAAAAACCGGCGGACGTGATTAAATTTTTCATTTCGCAACCTGGAATCATTAAAATCACGGCCAGTGGCGAAACGAAGGCGAGTGTGATCCTGGACGGTGGCATTCAGTGCGATTTGCGCGTCGTTAGCGACAAGGAATTTCCGTTCGCGCTCGCCTATTTCACCGGCAGCAAGGAACACAACATCGTGATGCGCCAGCGCGCAATTCAGCGCGGCTTGCGGCTCAACGAATATGGTATGTTCAAGTCGAAAGAGGAAACGCGTGATCCGAAATTGCTCGCGCCGTGCAAGGATGAGGCGGAAATTTTTGAGAATCTAGGTTTGCCGTTTGTGCCGCCGGAGCTGCGGGAGGATCACGGTGAATTTGCGGCCGGCGAAAAAAACGAATTGCCGCGGCTCATCGAATGGACGGATTTGCGCGGTGCGTTGCACAATCACTCAAATTGGAGCGACGGCCACAACACACTCGAAGAAATCGCCGAATACATGAAAAATCTCGGCTTGGAATACTGGGCGATTACCGACCATTCAAAATCTTCATTTCAGGCGAACGGCCTGGATGCGAAACGGCTGCGCGAGCAAATCAAGGAGATCAAAAAAATCAACGAGCAGTCTGCCGGACGCGGCAGTGATTTCCGTTTGCTCGCGGGCTGTGAAGTGGACATTCTTAAAGACCGGCTGGATTTTGATGATGAACTGCTGGCAGAGTTGGATGTAGTCGTGGCGAGTTTGCACGTTTCTTCCAATAACGAAACCGAAAACACGAAGCGGCTGATTCGCGCGGCGGAAAATAAATTCGTTCACATCATCGGTCACATGACGGGGCGGTTGCTGTTGGAACGTGAGCCGTATCCGGTCAATGTACCGGAGGTCATTGATGCGTGCGCCAGGACGGGGACGTGGCTCGAGTTGAATTGTAATCCGCATCGTTTTGATCTGGACTGGCGGCACTGGCCTTACGCGAAAAGCAAAGGCGTCAAATGCGTCATCAATCCCGACGCGCACCGCAACGAACACGCGGGTTTTTTGCGGTTGGGCGCGGGCATTGCGCGCAAGGGCTGGTTGGAACAAAAAGATGTGGTCAACACTCTAACTTTGAAATCAATCAAAAAGCAACTTAAGTGAAACCTGTTGAAAGAAAACATGTTACACGAAATTGAGGCAATTTCAGTCTCTTTTTTACCTTGTGAATAAGTTGTGAAAAAGTTGAAATTTTGTTTTGACAGGCAGATGAGTTTTTGACTAGATTTAGTCAATCGGAAATTGGTTCAAACTCTCAAGCATGGGAATTGCTGTATCTCGGGCAGAAAAAACGGTAAAAAAGCTATGAAAAAAATTGCAATCTCTGTTGGCTTGGTGGCGATTGGGACGGCCGGTCTTTATGCTGACGACAGCACAACGGCAGGCCTTAATTCCATGCAAACCTCCAAAATATGGAGCGTGTCCGGCACTTTGCGCGGCTTCTACGACAGCAACTACAACACGGCAACCACGGGCTCGCCGGGTGACCGTGGCAGTTACGGATTTGAAGTTAGCCCGTCAATAAGCCTGAACGTGCCTTTGGACCAGACGGATATCGGCGCAAGATACACTTACGGGCTTTATTATTATCAAGATCGAGAAAGTCAGGGCCAAGACCCGATTGATCAGACGCATCAGTTTGATTTGTGGTTGAATCATGCATTTACGGAAAGCTGGCAGGCCAGCCTGCAGGATTCCTTCGTGATAGCTCAAGACCCCGGATTATTGCAAGCAGGAGCTCCCGTGCGCGTTGAAGGGAATAACATAAACAACGTTGCATCAATCAAATTGGACGGCCAATGGACACGCCTTCTGGGCTCTGAATTTGGCTATCAAAATACGTTTGTTAACTATGAAGCTGATGGATTTGATGCGACCGCGGACTCTGCCAGCTATGCCGGACTACTTAATCGAGTTGAAAATTTGTGGTGGTTGGAATTAAACTGGCAACTGACACCGACGCTCAAACCCTTGGTTGGCTACAAATTCGGTCTGGTGAATTATACTGGGAATGAGCAATTGAACAACGCCTCTGATAATTTAGCTGGTATTGTCAGTTTCAGTGATAATCGTGACAATTTTTCGCAATACTTTTATGTTGGCGCTCAATACAATCCGCTGGATAATTTGACCATCTCACTTGAGGCTGGCATTCAATATATTGATTATTATAATCCTGCGGCAGGTTTATCGGCAAATACCCAGCTATCGCCGTATGTTGATTTATCAGCGACTTATACTTATTTGCCGGGCAGTTATGCGCAAGCCGGTTTCACGGAAACGCAGAGTGCGGCCGATATTTCCGACCCGAATACAACAAGCGGGCAGATTACCCAGAGCGAAACTAGTTCCACGGTTTATGGGTCCATCAATCATCAATTCACACCCATGCTGACGGGCAGTGCGATTGGCAAGATTCAATACTCGACCTTCAACCAGGGCGCGTTTGACAACCAAACTCAAATCTGGTATAGTTTTGGGGTTAATTTGTCCTACAGCTTTAACAACCATCTTTCGGCTGAGGCCGGTTACAACTACGACTATCTCGCCTCGAACGTGCCGGGACAAACCTACAATCGCAACCGCGTTTATCTGGGTGTGACGGCCACTTATTGATTGATATTAAGCGAGATATTTTGAACACTTGACGGGAGCAGGAGTCCTACTCTGGCTCCCTTTGCTTTTTTATTGTATGGATGCATCAAAATTTGAACCGACGCAGGAAACCAAACTGCATTTTCTGGATTACTGGCGGATTATTCGGATTCGCAAGGCCATCATCATCACTGTTTTTCTGACCACGGCC
>JBEKBA010000129.1:0-7421 GCA_050015635.1 Verrucomicrobiota bacterium | reverse complement strand
AAAATCCCGCGCGTGAAACTGGAAAATTTCGATTACAAATACACCACGCTCTTCGACGAAAATAAACCCGGCGCGCCGAAAGGTTTTCCCGGCAAAGCCCGCGGCTCGCGCATTCGCGGCGGCTACCACTTCGCGCCGGGACGGAGAAGGTAAATTATTTAGAAACTCTTCAAACTTGTTAGCCGTTGGTTCGCTGCCTCATGGGTCTGTAAAGAGGACTGCACGAAGAAAAATTTAACAGACAAGTTATGCAAAATGTCGCAGCAAAATTTGAAAAACATCCGTTGATTCAATCTGTTTCGCGCTCAAAAATTCCGGCTGTCCCGTAATGAATACTGGCCAGTCTTTTTTATCCGCCGGTCGCCGACCGTGCGAACCTTTCACCAGCGTCGCGTCGAGCGGAATCACGTCCATTAACATCCGGAAACCGAGTTTCTTTTGCAGCAGCCGCCACGCGATTTTTAATTTCACCAGCGGAATGCGCGGGTCAAGAAACAGTTCCACCGGGTCGTAACCCGGCTTGCGATGGATGTCCACCGTCCGCGCAAAATCCGGCGCGCGCGAGTCGTCCAGCCAGTAATAATAAGTGAACCATGCATTTTCCTCCGCCACCGCAATCAAGTCGCCCGCGCGCGGATGGTCAATGCCCGCCGCGATTTTTTCCGCTTTGCCCGGGACGCGTTCCACGCCGGAAGTTTTTTCCAAAAGTTCGCGCACGGAATTTTCCAGCGTCGCGTCATTCAGATAAATGTGCGCGACTTGATGATCCGCCACGGCAAAAACCTTGCTCGCGCCCGCGTCAAGAATTTCCAGTCCCAGCTCATCCTTTACGGCAAGCCAGCCATGTTCGCGGAATAGCCGGTTGAGATGCACCGGCTTGTCCGCGTTCGTGATGCCATATTCTGAAAGTAAAACGACCTGGGCGCCGTGTTTGCCAAAAAAATCAATCAGGTCTCCAACGATGGAATCAATCTCGCGCAAATCGCGGCGGATTTTTGGATTCAAGCCGCTCGCGGCATCATAAGTCCCGTGCCGCTGCAGGTTGTAATCGAGGTGCGGCAGGTAAATCAGATTCAGCGTCGGCTGATGTTTGTTTTCGATCCATTTGGCGGATTCCGCAATCCAGCGCGACGCGGCATCGGCTTTGCCTTGCGGCGAATCCACACCCGCCGCCGGCCCCCAAAAACTGAAGAACGGGAATTCACCCAAATCTTTTTTGATCTCGATGCGAATGGAATACGGCCACGAATAGATGTCAAAAAACTTCCGGCCATCGGCGGGATACATCGGGCGCGGCGTGATGGAATAATCCGCGCCCGAATACATGTTGAACCACCAGAAACAATTGGCGCAGGTGAACTTTGCATCACGGGCACGCAGTTCATCCCGGATTTTTTTGCCGTGGACGATGTGGTTGGATTGTTTCCAGAACTGGATTTCCGCCAATTCACTGTTATACCAGCCGTTGCCGACGATGCCGTGCTGCGCCGGCATTTTGCCGGTGAGATAATTCGATTGCGCCGTGCAAGTCACTGCCGGAAATGCGGGCGCGATTTGCGCGAGCGCGCCACGTTTGCAAAATTCCGCGATGCGCGGTGTGTGTTCGCCGATGAGCGATTCGGTAAGGCCGGCGACGTTGATGACGGCGAGCCGTTTCATCAGGCGCTGGCGCGGATTGTTTTTTGCGCCTGAATTGTATGGCGTTCGCGCAATTCGTGGGCGGCTTCAACAATTTTCGGCAAATTCATTTCGTGAACTTCCTCGCCGCGACCGATTTTACGGAGCAACGTAATCGTCAGTTCACCGCCGAGATGTTCACGGAATTCATTCAGGCCGCCGAGAATTTGCAGATTTCCATCCGCGCCGACGTTCAATAATTCGTTGGCGAATAAATCGAAGCCGAGTTGTTCGAGCAGTTTCAAGATTCGCTCGGCGGATGGCGCGTCCAGTAAACCGGTTTGGCGCGAATAGATTACGTCGAGTGCGATGCCGATGGCGACGGCCTCACCGTGGCGGATTTGAAAATCGGAGAGTTGTTCCAGCTTGTGCGCCGCCCAATGGCCAAAGTCCAGCGGGCGTGCCGAGCCGGTTTCAAACGGATCGCCGCTCGTGGCGATGTGGTCAAGGTGCAGTCCGGCGCAGCGGTGAATCAGGCGCTTCATCGCCGCCGGCTCGAACGCGACAAGTTTTTCCACGGCGCGCTCGATCTCTTCAAAGAACCTTGCGTCGCGGATGCAGGCGACTTTCACGGCTTCGACGTAACCGGCGCGTTTATCGCGCGGTTCAAGCGTGCCCAGCAGATTGAAGTCGTTGATGACGGCGAACGGCGGCGCGAACGTGCCGATGAAATTCTTTTTGCCAAAGGCGTTGACGCCATTTTTCACGCCGACGCCGGAATCGGCCTGGCTCAAGGTTGTTGTCGGGATGCGAACGTGTCGCACGCCGCGATGCGCCGTCGCGGCCGCCAGACCTGCGACGTCCAGCAACGCGCCGCCGCCAACGGCGATCAAATACGAATGCCGGTCAATGTGATGGCGGTCAATCAGCGAGTGAATTTCTGGGATGTGGACGTAGGAATTCTTGGCGCGCTCGCCGCCGGTGATGCTGGCCGGCGGGCAGACCAGTTGTAGCTGGCCGGCGTTGGCGGAAAAATAATTTTCAATCTGACGCGACAAATTTGTTTGCGCTTGCGCGAGCGATTCATCGAGCAGGACGAGCGCTTTGCGCGGAGCGGAACGGGCGTCGTCGTTCAGCGCGGTTTTCAAGACGAGGTTGGCTGGGCAAAAAACGTCCTCGGTAAAAAAGACGCGCAGTTGCCAGCCCATTTGAATGGATCGCTGAATCACGGACATGATTCCAATTTGGAATCACGGCGGGCGATTTTCGAGTTTTTATTTTCCGACCGACTTGTCTTCGGGAATCCTCATGCAGTAGAACGAGCGATAGACGAAGACCAGCGCGACGACGAAGAAGAACGCGCCGATGCCCGTTTTCACACCTTGATTGGTCATCGTCACCGTGATTTCCGTGGCGAGCAGGCCGAAGAGCGTCGTGAATTTGATGACCGGATTCATCGCGACGGAACTCGTGTCTTTGAACGGATCACCGACGGTGTCGCCCACGACGGTCGCGGCGTGAAGCGGCGTGCCTTTTTGTTTCAAATCCACTTCCACGATTTTCTTGGCGTTGTCCCACGCGCCGCCGGCGTTGGCCATGAAGATGGCTTGGAACAAGCCGAAAAACGCGATGCCAACCAGATAACCGATGAAGAAATACGGATTGAAGAAGGGCAGCGCGAGTGCGAAGGAAAAGACCACGATGAAGATGTTGATCATGCCGCGTTGCGCGTAGATGGTGCAGATTTCGACGACTTTTTTACTGTCGGCGAGCGAAGCGGTTTCCTTGTTGAGATTGAGATTTTCCTTGATGAACACGACCGCGCGATACGCGCCGGTGACGACGGCCTGTGTGCTCGCGCCGGTGAACCAGTAAATCACCGCGCCGCCCATCAACAGACCGAGGATGATTTCGGGCCGCACCAGGCTCAACATCTCGATCACTTTGCCGTGTGCGACGGTATTGTTCAGCAACAGGATGATGCCGAAAACCATCGTGGTCGCGCCAACGACGGCCGTGCCGATGAGCACCGGTTTGGCGGTGGCCTTGAACGTGTTTCCCGCGCCGTCGCCTTTTTCCAGTTCAAGCTTGGCGTTGGCAAAGTCGGGTTTGAATCCGAAATCCCTTTCGATTTCCGCCGCGATGTTCGGAGCCGTTTCAATCCGGCTCAACTCATAAACCGACTGGGCGTTGTCGGTTACCGGGCCGAAGCTGTCCACGGCAATGATGACTGGCGCCATCGCCAGGAAGCCGAAGGCCACGAGGCCGAACGCAAAAATCGGCGCCGCAAACTGGAATTGTGCCGGCATGAGCGCCAGCAGGTCGGCGTTCTGCGAAAATAAATAGGCAACGAACATCAGCGTCAGGATGACCAGTCCCATCCAGAACGCGCAGAAATTGCCCGCGACGAAGCCCGACAGGATGTTCAGTGACGCCCCGCCGTGGCCGGAGGCGTTGACCACTTCGCGGACATGGCGCGAGTTGGTGCTGACAAAAATCTTCGTGAATTCCATGATCAGCGCGCCGGCGAGTACGCCGCAGGACATGATGCTGGCCAGCGTCCACCAAAGATTCGACAGCGGCACATCGGTCAGCACGCCATCCACCATCCTGGGAATTGTGAAGTCGCCGAGCAGCAGTTTGCTGGCGGCAAATGTGACGATGATGGAAAGAATGGACGTGAGCCAGACCAGGTCCGTCAGCGGCGATTCCCAGTTGAAATCCTTTTTGCCGCCATAACGCACGCCGTTGGAAAACCGGTTCACGTAAAACGAAGCCAGCGACGCCAGCACCATCAAACCTTGAATCGCGAAAAGCCAGACGATGAGCTTGCCGCAGAGGAGCGGCGACGCGACGAGCGCCAGCGCCAGAAACGCAATCAACGCGACGCTGGTGACGCCGTAAGTTTCAAAACCGTCTGCCGTTGGCCCGACCGAATCACCCGCGTTGTCGCCGGTGCAATCGGCGATGACCCCGGGATTTTTTGGGTCGTCTTCCGGCAGGTTGAAAACAATTTTCATCAGGTCCGCGCCAATGTCGGCGATCTTGGTGAAAATGCCGCCGCCAATGCGCAGCGCCGCCGCGCCGAGGGATTCGCCGATGGCAAAGCCGATGAAACACGGCCCGGCCAGTTCACGCGGCAGAAACAGGAGGATGCCGATCATGCAGAACAATTCGACGCAGACGAGCAGCAAGCCGATGCTCATGCCGGATTGCAGCGGAATGGAGAGCGTTTTAAGCCCGTTGCCTTTGAGCGCCGCGAACGCGGCGCGGCTGTTGGCGGTGGTGTTGATGCGGATGCCGAACCACGCCACGCCGTAGCTGCCAAGGATGCCGAGCACCGAGCAGGCAAGGATGACCACGCCGTTGCCTATCAATTCTCCATGGGTCTTGGCGGGATCATTCCAGGGCAGCCCGATGAAGTAGTAAATCATGCACAGTGCGATCAAAATCCAGAGCGCCACCAGGAATTTTCCCTGTTGCAGCAGATACGTTTTGCACGTCTCCCAGATGATGTGGGAAACGTCGCCCATGCTTTTGTGAACCGGCAGTGCGCGCGTTTGTTTGTATTGCAACAGGCCGAACGCCACGCCAATCGCGCAAATGACAAGTCCACAATACAAAATGGCGTGGCCGCTCAGGCTGCCGCCCAAAAACGACACCTCCTGCAACGACGGCAAATGGATGTCCGCGTCTCCGGCATAGGCGTTCGCCGTGCAAAACAGCACTGCCAGCAGCAGCGCCGGACATAAATATATTTTGTTCCTTCCCATAAAAGACGCGCAGCTTGCCTAAGTTGAGTTTGATTTTCCAGCATTTTTATTGAAAAAATGTGCACTGCCTGCCCGGAAGCCCCGTTGCCCGATTGAATCGCGGCTTGCCGGTGCGGGGCGCTTCTTTCATTCTTCTGCGAATGGCCGAACATCCCGCTTCAACTTTGAATCAACCTGATGTGGCGCTCGAAATGACGCTGCGTCCGTCGCTCTTTTCCGATTTTACCGGTCAGCCGAAAGTCAAGGAACGCCTGGAAATCGCTGTCGAAGCGGCGAAACAGCGCGGCGAAGCGCTTGACCACATCTTGCTCTCCGGCCCGCCCGGCCTTGGTAAAACCACCATCGCCAATATCCTCGCCCGGGCGATGGGCGCAAATGTCAAGGCCACCAGCGGCCCGACGATTGAAAAAGCCGGCGATCTCGCCGGCCTGCTCACGAATCTCGAAGCCGGCGACGTGTTGTTCATTGACGAAATCCATCGCCTGCAAAAAACCATCGAGGAATATCTTTATCCGGCCATGGAGGATTTCAAACTCGATATCATCATTGACCAGGGTCCTAACGCGCGCAGCGTGCGGCTGAATCTCCCCCGTTTTACGCTCATCGGTGCGACGACGCGCAGCGGTTTGCTCACCGCGCCGTTGCTCACGCGTTTCGGGATGCGCGAACGGTTGGATTATTACGTCGCCGAAGATTTGGAAAAAATTATTTTACGCTCGGCGAATTTGTTGAACGTGGAAATCGAAAAAACCGGCGCGCACGAAATTGCCCGGCGCAGCCGTGGCACGCCGCGCATTGCGAACAATCTGCTCCGCCGCGTGCGCGATTACGCGCAAGTCCGGCACGACGGCCGCATTACGGCCGCCGTCGCCGACAAGGCGCTGGCGATGCTGGAGATTGATCAAAACGGCCTCGACGAAATGGACAAACGCATCCTCGAAGCCGTCATCACCAAGTTTGGCGGCGGCCCGGTCGGCGTGAATTCACTCGCCGTCGCCGTCGGCGAGGAGCCGGACACCATTGAGGAAGTCTATGAGCCGTATCTCATCATGGAAGGTTATCTGAACCGCACCTCGCAGGGCCGCGTCGCGACGGAATTGAGTTACCGGAAACTTGGGCTGAAGACGGTGATCGGAAATCAGTCAAAATTGTTTTAGCAATGCCTGTAAGCATGGGAAAATCTTATCCGGTTGGTTGACAAATTTAAGGTAGGGTCATCGCGCCCCGGTCGCCATAGCGGAACGCGCGACGGCGACTGCGATGACCGGACGGCGCAGCGCGCCACCCGATTCGTTGCCGTGTTGGAAATTCCGCCGGTGGTATCAGCCGAAACTGCTGTGCATGTTCAAATCGTAAAGGATGTGAAGAAAAAATGAGACTAAAATATCTTTTGGTTTTATGCTTTTCACTTTCAGGATGCGTGAAGCATCGTCCGCCGGAAGTGTTTGAATTTCCAAAAGACTTTCGTGGTTGTGCTGTGATTGTTTATGGAGTAACCAATTATCCCCAAATTCCTATGAAGGATGGCAAACTTATAGAGCGATTCCCTACCAATGGAATTATTATTACTTCTTCCATCAATTATGATGGTGTGGCAAAGGATGAATCATATTTCTACGATACGAATGGGCAACTTGTTTCAATACCCCAAAGCATTTTCTCTGAAAATGTGGGGGAAATGTCCCAAGACGGGAAGCAAAAATTAGATTTCGAACAGATATTCATAGGCACTGAGGCAGAACTCGGGCCAAAATTGAGAGAACCTCAAAAAATCGAAAAACTTTGGGGAATGGGATACAGAAGCCAAAATTGAATAATTTTCAAATTAGGACACTACCGATAAACACGCAAAATCCGGTCATGCCCGGTCGGATTGTTGACGAGGTTGTGGGTCAGTGGCGTGTTTTGAAATCAGGACATTTATTGATTCTGGCCTTACCAGTACCCATAGAATATCAAACTCGCAACGTTCACATCGCGGAATTTTTTGACCCTTTGAATAAAAGCATTCGCTGGCATGGACACAATGAG
>JBEKBA010000128.1:0-6738 GCA_050015635.1 Verrucomicrobiota bacterium | reverse complement strand
TCCGGCGAAGCCCAAAGGCAAACGACCAGCGCGTGGGTTTTGAGGCCGGCGAGATTCACCGGGTTTGTCGGCAGCCCGCCGCCGGTGGCAACAACCGTTTTCACGCGAGAGGCCAGTTCCGCGACCACTTTTTGTTCCAACGCGCGAAACGCCGGTTCGCCGTCCGTTTTGAAAATGTCGGCAATCGTCCGGCCGGTATGCATCTGGATCAGTTCATCGGTGTCGAGATAATCGAAATGCAACTGATCGGCGATCATCCGGCCCACGGACGTTTTGCCCGTGCCCATGAAACCTATGAGCGCGAGATTGACGATGCGGCGGTTACTGTGCATGGCAACAAAGTGGCACAGACTTCCCGTCTGTGAAATCCAAAACACAGGTCGGGAGTGCACGCGAAAATGAAAGTTAAACCAAGGACGCGGTGGAACGCATCCCTACCATGAAATCAAGGCGTCTGGCGGCACGGAGATAGGGAATGGCGTCGAGGAAATCGGGAACAAAAAAGAGCGGGCACGCGGCGGTCCTCGCGGGCCACCACTTGCGGACGGGTAGCGTTACGCTGCACCCAAATATAAAAGCCACAGATTAACACGGTCTGCAAACCCGATTCAGAACACTCATAAAACAGCAAAAAGCATTGTAGAATAAAGCCAAATTCGTCATTGCTTGCCACTATTGTTCACTACTCGCCAGCCCTCTCACCGACATTTTCACTGACAGTTTGACTGACAGTGAGTTTTCCTAACAGTGGACATTGCTCGACTGAATGTGATTCTTCTCAAATTCGGTTTGGGCTTTGTCGCAGACACGAGTGGGCATCTGTTTAAGGATGGACAAAACCGGAACCAAAACTAACATGAATCCGTTCTTCGGACAAATTCATGGGGCACAAAGAAGTGAGCCCGGTCACAAGATGATCAACAGTCGCAAAGAAACTGACAGCCTAGGCGAAGTCGTTATTCCTGCAGACAAGCTTTGGGGAGCGCAAACGCAGCGTTCGCTTGAGCACTTCAGCATCGGCAAAGATTTGATCCCGCGCGAGATGATCGCCTCCTATGCCACACTGAAGAAAGCCGCCGCCAAAGCCAACCATGCCAGCCAGCGGCTTGCCGGGATGCCATTCAAACTCATCGTTCAGGTTTGTGACGAGATTCTGGCGGGTGAGCATCACGACATGTTTCCTCTGCATGTGTGGATGACGGGCAGCGGGACGCAGTTCAACATGAACGTGAACGAGGTGATTTCCAACCGCTGCTGCCAACTCGCCGGAACGCCGCTTGGAAGCAAGCAGCCGGTTCATCCCAATGACGATGTCAACATGGCGCAGTCGTCCAACGACTCGTTTCCCTCGGCGATGTATATTGCGGCGGCGGTCAGCGTGAAGCAGCGCCTGATCCCGACGGTGCGGGAGTTGCACGATGCGATTGGTACGAAGGTCGAGAAGTGGAAAGACATCATCAAAATCGGCCGGACTCATATGCAGGATGCCACGCCACTGACGCTTGGCCAGGAATGGTCGGGTTATGCGGGGATGCTCGCGGATAATCTTGAGCGGATTGAGGATGCCCTGAAGGGGGTCTATCGCCTCGCGCTCGGCGGCACGGCGGTCGGCACCGGTATCAACGCCGAACCCGGCTTCGCCGAGGCGGTGGCTGCGGAAATCGCCGGGCTCACGGGCCTGCCGTTCGTCAGCGCGCCGAACAAATTCACCGTGCAGGGCGCCCACGACGCGCTGGTGCAACTTTCGGGCACGTTGCGCACACTGTCCGTCTCGCTTTACAAAATTGGCAACGACATTCGCCTGATGTCGTGTGGTCCGCGGGCCGGCTTTGCCGAACTGAACATTCCTGAAAATGAGCCGGGCTCGTCAATCATGCCGGGCAAGGTGAATCCGACGCAGGCCGAGGCGTTGACGATGATTGCGGTGCAGGTCATGGCGAATGACGTGGCGGTGGGCTTTGGCGGCGCCGGCGGTCATCTGGAAATGAACGTTTATAAGCCGCTAATTATTTTCAACGTCACGCACTCAATCACGATCCTGGCGGACGGTTGCACGAACTTCCGTAAATACCTGGTCGAGGGAACGGAGCCGAATCTGAAGAAGATAAGCGAGTATGTGGAACGCTCGCTGATGCTGGTGACCGCGCTGGTGCCCGTCATCGGTTACGACAAGTCGTCCAAAATCGCGCATTACGCGATGGACAACGACCTCACGCTGAAAGTGGCGGCGCTTAAACTCGGTTTCGTGACGGAAGAGGAGTTTGATCGCGTGGTCAATCCGGCGAAGATGGTCAAGCCCTACGTGGCAACCGGCAAGTGATGAGAGGCGAGAAAGGAACATTCAAAATGAATATCTCGGTTCTAGGTTTGGGAATCATCGGGAGCGCCTGGGCGAAAAACCTGATCGCCGACGGCCATAGGGTGCGGTGCTGGAACCGGACTCCAAAGAATTTCCCCAACTTCCACGCAACCATCCAGGAGGCCGTGAATCAGGCGGAGGTCATCTTCATCATCGTGTATGACCCGCCGGCGGTGCAGTCCGTCATCGAACAGATACAACCCAAACTCGGACCGGGACAATTGGTGATCCAGTCGAGCACGATCTCCGCAAAATGGACGCGGTTCTTTGCCGAGGAGGTGCGGAAAGCGGGCGCGTGGTTTCTGGAGGCGCCATTTACGGGGAGCAGAATTGCAGCGGAGCAGCGCCAGACAATTTATTATCTGGGCGGCGACCTCGAAACAGTTGAAAAGGCGCGCCCCATTCTCGAACCGCTCTCGAGCGTGATCATGCACATTGGTCCGCTGGGTTCGGCCTCCACGCTAAAGCTCGCGATGAATCTCAACATTGCCGGAATTGCCCAGACGCTGTGCGAAAGTCTGATGTTGTGCCGGCAGGCCGGGATTCCGGATGACATTTATTTCGGCGCGCTGGCGCCCAATGTCGCACATTCCGGTGTCTCCGATCTCAAGGGACCCAAATTACGCCAGCATGATTACAGCCCGCAGTTTTCCCTCAAGAACATGACGAAAGATCTCCGTCTGGCACTGGAAACGGCCGCGGAACTCTCGCTGCCGCTGGAACAAACCGGGCAGCTCAAAAGCTGCTATGATCAGGGAATGGCCGCCGGCTGGTCGAATGATGATTTCATCGGACTGATGCGGCTGCTGGAGAAAAAACCATGACAACACCCAACTCATCCGCAAACCAGCCTGATGTCGTTCTGGTCGGCGCGGGCATCATGAGCGCCACGCTGGCAGTGATCTTAAAAGAATTGGAGCCCGGCCTGAAAATAGAGATTTACGAAGTGCTGGGCAGCGCGGCGCAGGAAAGCTCGAATGCGTGGAACAACGCCGGCACCGGCCATGCAGCACTCTGTGAGTTGAACTACACTCCACAGGAAAGTGACGGCGCCATTGAGATTTCAAAGGCTCTGCAGGTGAACACCGAGTTTGATTTTTCCCGTCAGTTCTGGGCCTATTTGGTGAAAAAGGGAGCGATCAAGGACCCGCAGTCCTTTATTCATCCCGTGCCCCACTTCAGTTTTGTGCGCGGATCGGAGAATATCGCGTTTCTTAAAAGGCGTTTTGAGGCACTCTCGGCCCATCACTGTTATCATGGGATGGAATATGCCGATGACAAGAAGCAGATTGAGCAGTGGATCCCGCTGGTCATGGAAGGCCGTGATCCAAGCGAGGAAGTTGCGGCGACGCGAATGCTGACGGGGACTGACGTGGATTATGGCGCTCTCACCAATGACCTTCTCGATTCCATAAGCGATCAGGAAGGATTCTCAATCCACTTTTTCAATCGAGTGCAAGATCTGCGCCGTGATGGGAATTTGTGGAGTGTGCGGGTCAGGGACGAAAAAAGCGGTCAGCACCGGGATGTCCAAGCCAAATTTGTTTTCGTCGGCGCCGGTGGCGGAGCGCTGCCATTGTTGCAAAAATCCGGGATTCCCGAGGGGCGGGGCTATGCCGGTTTTCCGGTAAGCGGAGTCTGGCTTCGCTGCGATAATCCCGAGGCTTCTTCCCGCCACAATGCCAAGGTATATGGTAAAGCCCAGCTAGGATCGCCTCCGATGTCCGTGCCGCATCTCGATACACGCCATGTCGAAGGAAAGGTTTCCCTACTTTTCGGGCCTTATGCGGGCTTTTCGACAAAGTTCCTCAAGCATGGATCCTATCTGGATCTCTTCGGCTCGATCGATCCGGAAAATTTACTGCCGCTACTGGCCGTCGGCAGGGATAACGTGGCGCTCACAGAATATCTGGTAGGGCAGGTTATCGAGTCCCCAAAGGAGCGGTTCGCAGCGCTCCGCGAATACTTTCCAAATGCAAAGCAGGAGGATTGGAGGGTGGAAGAAGCGGGCCAGCGGGTGCAGATCATCAAAAAGGATCTAATACACGGGGGCATCCTGCAATTTGGCACAGAGCTTGTCAGCACAGCCGACCATTCCATGGTTGCAATGCTGGGTGCTTCGCCCGGCGCTTCCACAGCCGTATGGATCATGATTCAAGTGATTGAGCGCTGTTTCGCAGAAAGATTGCAGGACGGAGGATGGTCGGTCAAACTGAAGGAAATCATTCCTTCGTACGGTCAATCTCTCGCCGAGAATACGGCCCTTTGCCGGCAGGTGCGGGCCGAGACGGCGGCCGTATTGAATATCAACAACATCACACCATGATCCGGGCATATCGTCTCCATACTGGTTCTGACGGAAATTCCCACGTGGTACGCGGCAGCGTGAGTGGAGGTGAATTGGTGGAAGCGGAATCAATCCTTTTCAAGGAAACGCCGGCACATTCATCGTTTGACTGGCACAATGATCCCATTCCACAATACGTCATTACGCTGGCTGGTGTCCTCGAATTTACAACCTTGGGCGGCGAGACATTCACGATCCATCCCGGTGATGTCTTGCTGGCCGTGGATCATACCGGTTCAGGCCATAAGTGGCGTTTAATCAACGACGAGCCATGGAAGCGGGCTTACGTGGTTTTCAAAGAAGGCGCGGATACTCATTTCATACCGGATCACACCTAAAGCTGTGCCCCTAGCAATGGTGTGAGGCAGCGTGGCACCTTGCGGGGCAACGAATAAAATACTTCGGCACTGACCCTTTTACGAACTACCGCACGAGAACCACCGGCGGGCCCACTACGATTGGAGGTCCGACGACGACGTCCGAATGACCGTGGAATCCTCCGCGACCGCCACCGTCGGCGACGAGACATCCGGAAGTGCCGATGAGGAGGGTGATAAAGCAGGTTATTAACAGGATTATTTTCATATTCAGTTTTATATTCAGTTTTGGTAGTGGTAAGGTTTCAAAATTCCGCACCGTAGCGGCGGTCACAGATCTCTGCGACAGTCAAAACCTTCCACCGTTTTTTGTTTGGATTGTTTACTAGAGTCACATTACGCGTTGGGTGGGAACTTCTCCATGGGGTGTAACCCTACCCAACTGTGCGTTTGGCCAGATGTGTCCGGACTCAATATGCGCCTTCAGCGCGGCGGTCTTTGCAGACTGCCACCACTTGCGGACGGCCAAGGCGCCCGGCGGCGCGGGGATTGGAGATAGGGTCCAGGAAATCGGGAACAAAAAGAACAGGAGCGCAGCGGTGCTTGCGGACTGCCACCACTACCTTTGAGAAAATGATGCAATTATCCAAGCTCGCGATTACCTCTGCGCAACTGAACCCTCATCCAGAGGTTCCGGTTTTTGGTTCCGGACTGCCGTTTGCATATTGTGGTTACCGGTATCATCAGGGAGCGGTTCCAACAGTTTTCGCAAATATCCCAGAGCCACCGGATTGGTGGGCAGGTAATCATGCGTGACACCGGTGGATTTGGGGATCACAACGAAATTCAGGCCAATTCCATTGTCATATTGCTCGTGAATCTTTTTGTTCGCAATTCCGGCCAGTGAATGTGGGTCTCCTTCCAGGAGAATGGAATGCATTCGTCCGGGATTAATCACCTCGTAAAACTTTCGATTTCCCGCCCCCGCCCATAGTTGTTCTGCAAAACTCCCGTAGGGATTTTCCGCGTGAGCAGGTTTGGAGGCCAGGGACACCAACCAGGCCGCAACGGGATTTTTCATTCCCCGCGCCAGAAAGGATCCTCCCGCAGTGGGAACGAGTTGAATCAGTGACGCGTCTGAAAACAAGGTCCGGTCGTCCGCGATAATCACCGCCTCCCGGAAGACAATGGCGGCATAGGAATAAACAACGATGGTCAAGCCGCCATCAAAGCCATTTTCCGACTTGAGCGTTTTCACCTCGTTAACGAAATCCGAGGCGACTTTCCGAACGGGGTTATGATAATTGTAGGCATACAAGAACACGTCATATTTTCCCCGCCATTCCCGGACAATGTCCATCATTTCGGTGGGATCATCCGTGGCGCCGTGCAGCAGCAGGAGGACGGGTTGGTGGCCATCAGTTTCCGGGGACGACAGTTGAACCAGTCTGTCCTTCCTTTCCATTATCTCTTTCATCACGACTTTGTCTCCCTTGCCCGCAGACAACGGGTTCATCGGAAGGTCGGTGCATCCGCCGACAAGCCCGGCAACGGTCAGGATGAAAATCATGCTTTTCCAAGCCATACCGCGATTGTGATGGGGTATCATTTTAAAATCCATGGGGTGTTCACCCCATAGACAGAGTGAGGCAATTGGCCGATATTTATTTACATTCATTGAGCAGCAAAGTTTGTGACGTAACAAAATGATGAAA
>JBEKBA010000127.1:0-12255 GCA_050015635.1 Verrucomicrobiota bacterium | reverse complement strand
TTTCTCAAGAGCGACGGCAGTCTGTGGGGCATGGGCTTGAACGAGTCTGGCCAATTGGGCGACGGCACTGACAATGTTGACACCAATCTACCCGAGCTGATTGTGCCCGGACCCCCGGGCTACAACCAAATCTCCGTCCAGCTTTTGAGCGGGCGTAATGCAAGTTTGTCCTATGCGGGCATCGCCGGAACGAATTATGTGCTGGATCGCACCTTCAGCCTGGCGCCGCCCAACTGGGTGCCGCAAGTCACCAATTCCGCCGGTGCGGGTGGAGTGCTGGTGTTCACCAACACGCCGGACCCAACCACCAACAATTTCTGGCGCGTCCGCTCCTTGCCATAGCTGGGGGCGTGAAAGAGGATTAGGCCGATGTTCAGGTAGTAGGTCAGCTTGATATATGCTTTTCTGGTCGGCCGTAAAAGTCGTTCAGCAGACCCACGGCAGCCTCGCGGCAGCAGCGCGGCAATGGTGCTGCCGCGTCCGTTTGATTGCCTCCCTCTTGTATCTGAATTTCCCTCTAACCTTGTCTGGAAGTAAGGGCATGGGAAGATGGGACTGTCCTGCCGCTGCAGGCGGCAGATTTATTCTCCGCCCCAGATTTTTTTCAGGTGCGCGATGCCGCGTTGGACGGCTTCGACGGGCAGCGCCGGGCTTAATTCAAAAACCTTGATGTGCTGCGGCTTCACAAACGGCTTGAGCGCGGCGAAATCAATCATGCCGGTGCCGGGCGCGGCGTGGTCGCGCGCGGGAAATTGCACGTCGTGAACGTGAAATCCAGCAACGCGCCGCGCGAGCGATTCGAGGTGTAGCGCGTGGTGGATGAAGCCGAGGTTTTCCTTGATTTGCGCGTGGCCGGTGTCGTGCCAGTAAACGAGGTTCGGGCTGTTGAATTCGCGGAAGAAAAATTCAAAGTCGCTTTCGAGCGGAATTTCCTCGAGCGCCTGGCGGTTTTCGCAGCCGAGTTTCAGGCCGCGTTTTTCGGCTTCAGGCAGAAGTTTTCGGAGCGTTTCCTTGGTGTGCTCGAAGAATTTTTCCTTTCCGGCCTCGCGCCTGGCGGCGGCTTCGGCGCGGAGCTTTTCATATTTGGGTGAATTTTTTTCACCGCGTTCCAGCATGGCGCACAATTTGCCGGTGTAATCCTTCAATTCGATGCCGCCGAGGTGCAGCACGACGACGGACGCATTCACGCGCGAGGCGAATTCAAAGGTCTTGAGCGTGTGCTTGACGGCCAGTTCGCGTTCGAGCGGTTGCGCGGCGGAAAATTGATACAGATTCGGCGCGGCGTGCGTGACGCCCATCGGTAGCGGACAAAAGTTATGGAGGCTGGAAATTTTCATTTCGCCCGCCGCCACGGCTTCGAGAATGCCGGGCATGAGGCCGACGCGGATGCCATGGCTCAACTCGGCGTGGTCAAAACCGAGGTCGCGGATTTCGCGCAGCATCGCGCGGCCATCCGTGTGACGGTGGGAATTCCAGCAGGTGGAAAACGAATACATAAAAAAGACCGGGCGCATCCTATTCGGACACGCCCGGCTTGGGAAATCGCAAATTACATGTCCGCGTAGCGCGCGGTTAACATCGCGGAAAAGCGGGCGACTTTTTCCTTGCGCCGGCGTTTTTCACTCGGCTTTTCAAAATGCCGGTGGCCGCGCACGACCTTGAGCGTGCCCTCGCGGTCCACTTTTTTCTTCAGCCGGCGCAACGCACGATCCACGGGTTCGCCTTTTTTCAGTTTGATTTCGGTCAACGGAACTCACTTCCTTTCCTGGGTGGGACAGATCCGCACGCGCGGCAGCCCGCAGAATAAACGAGCGCGGAGCATAAGTTTTCCGCTGCCGATGTCAATGCGCAAAAGCGCGGATTGATTTTGCGCGCGGACAGGCTAGCCTTTCCCGATGACAACAGGGAACGAAAAGAAGGCCAAAACCGCCACCGACCCCGAATTAAAAAAACGGATTCAGGAACTCATCCAATATAAAGGCGGCGGCCATAATGAAGCCGAAGTCGCCGACATCCTCGAAAACGCGCTGAAACTTCTAACCGACGTGCAGGACACCGGCGACGTGCGCGTGATTCAGACCGCGCTCCGCGAATTGCGTTATTCGTTCCGGCTGTTCGCGCCGTATGCGGGCAGACGCAAAGTCACCATCTTCGGTTCCGCGCGCATCAGCCCCGACCGGTTTGAATACCGGCAGGCGGTGGATTTCGGAAAAAAAATCGTGCGGGCCGGATTCATGGTCATCACCGGCGCGGGTCCGGGCATCATGCAGGCCGGTCACGAGGGTGCCGGGCCCGAAAACAGTTTCGGCGTCAACATCCGCCTGCCGTGGGAGCAAGGCGCCAACCCGGTGATTCGCGAGGACAAAAAGCTCATCACGTTCAAATACTTTTTCACGCGCAAATTGATTTTCATCCGCCACTCGGACGCGATCGTGCTTTTCCCCGGCGGTTTCGGCACGCTCGACGAAGGCTACGAAGCCATCACGCTCATGCAGACCGGCAAGAGCCAGCTCATGCCGCTCGTGCTCATGGACCAACCGGGCAGCGATTATTGGAAAACATGGGACAAAACCATCCGCGAACAACTGCTGCGCAACCGGTTGATTTCGCCCGACGATTTGAACCTTTACCAAATCACCGAAAGCGCCGATGAAGCGGTGGAAATCATCACGCGCTTTTACCGGAACTTTCATTCGACGCGTTTCGTGAAGGACCTGCTCGTCATCCGGCTCAAAAACGCGCCGGACGAATCCGCCATCACCGCCCTGAACGGGGATTTTTCCGACATCCTCATCACGGGTAAAATCAAGTCCATCAAACCGATGCCCGAAGAACTCGAAGACAACGACCATTTGAATCTGGCGCGGATCGCCTTCAACTTCAACCGCCGCGATTACGGACGCCTGCGCCAGTTGATCGACGTGTTGAACGGGTTGTAAATCAAAAAAATTGTCGCGAAGCAATGGGCTCGCAGCTGGCTGAATTTTTTCTCCCCCCTCCGTCAACAGGGCCGGGGAGAGGTGGCAAAATTTAATTCATTTGTGGCCGCAGCTCACACTCATTTCACTTCGAACACTCGACACTCCGCCCACTGATTGTTAGCGTTCGGCCATGAACTTTCTGGTCACCGGTGGCGCGGGCTTCATCGGTTCGCACGTTAATTGGAAATAATCAAGACCATGCCGACCATTTTTGAAAAAGACGGTTATCAATTTTTCTTTTACAGCAACGAGCATCGTCCGATTCACGTCCACGTTCGTTACGGCGGCGGCGAAGCGGTATTTGAGGTGGAAAATCAGGTGGAATTGCGCGAGTCGCAAGGGCTCAAGCTCCGCGAATTGTCCAAAGCTGAAAAACTTGCGGAAGAAAATAAAAGGCTGATAATTGAGAAGTGGCATGAATACCTTGACTGACACCACCGTTACCGCCGTTTACGCAGACGGACAAATCGTCGTGCGCATGGAAAGTGGTGCGGAAATTCGCTTTCCGGTCGCGGAAAATCCACGGCTCGCGTGCGGCACGCACCGACAGTTGAGCCGCATCAAGATTTCGCCGTTCGGTTTGCATTGGCCGGACTTGGACGAGGACTTGTCTTTTCGCGGTTTGATGGAAGGCAACCACGGCCAGTTTCAAAAAAAGTCCAAAGCCTGACACTCGACACTCCGCCCACTGATTGTTAGCGTTCGGCCATGAACTTTCTGGTCACCGGCGGCGCGGGCTTCATCGGTTCGCACGTTTGCGAGCGGTTGCTGCACGACGGCCACGCGGTCTGGACGTTCGACGACCTCAACAATTTTTACGACCCGCAGTTCAAGCAGCGCAACCTCCGCGAAATCCAGTCGCTCGCCAAACCGTTTGAATTCGTCCACGGCGACATTACCGACGCCTCCGCGCTCGGTGAAATTTTTTCCGCCGTCAAATTCGATCAGGTCATCCACCTCGCCGCGCGCGCGGGCGTGCGCCCGAGCCTCGAACAGCCGGCGCTTTACCAGCGCGTCAATGTGGAGGGCACGGTCAACGTGCTCGAGGCCGCGCGCCGCAACGGCGTAAAAAAAATCATCATCGCCTCGTCATCGTCGGTTTATGGCGTGAATTTCAAAACGCCGTTTTCGGAAAGCGACCCGGTTTTTTCCGCCATTTCGCCCTATGCCGCCGGCAAGCTTGCGTGCGAGGCGCTCGGCCATGTTTATCATCACGTTTACAAAATGGACATGACTGTGCTGCGTTTTTTCACCGTTTACGGCCCCCGCCAGCGGCCCGATCTGGCCATCCACAAATTCGCCGCGCTCATTGAGACCGGCCAGCCGATTCCCGTTTATGGCGACGGCGGCGCGGCGCGCGACCACACCTACATCACCGACATCGTGGACGGCGTCGCCGCCGCCACGCGAAAGGAATCCGGCTTTGAGATTTTCAATCTAGGCGAATCGCAGACCGTAAAATTGAACCGCCTGATCGAATTGCTTGAAGGCGCGCTCGGCAAAAAAGCGGTGATTGAAAGCAAGCCCCTCCAGCCCGGCGACGTGCCCGTCACATTCGCGGACATTACCAAGGCGCGCGCGAAACTCGGTTACGACCCAAAAATCAAAATCGAGCAGGGCATCAAACTGTTTGCGGAATGGTTCCGGAAAAGCCACACTCGCCCTCCGACATGAATTCCGCTACAACGATTAAACGTCCGGCGCTGACCGCAGCGCTCGACGCCTGGAAAAAAATCCTCGCCGAACGCGGTTTCGCAACCGAGCTGCTTTGGATTTTTGAGGAAAACCTTTGCTTCGAAAAATCGCGCGCCGATCGCGGCGGTTATCACGTCGGCTTCCAGACCCGGTTCACGCCCCCGCCCGACGACACGCTGGACGTCGCGTTCGACCACTTTTGCGAAACGGACGCGCCGGTGGTTTTTTACCGCCTCGGCATGTGTCTGGGCAAATCCGTCTGCATCCTGCTCTGCGACCGGTGGTTTGAAAAGAAAAGCGAGGCCGACGGCTTTTTGCGCCGCCACGAATGGAACATTTCATTTCATCCCGGCCATAAGGATGAGATTGAGGAAATCCGCGACCTGACGCGCTGGCTGCGCCGCGTCAAACAGGGCCGCGCGTTTCATGATTTGGATTTTTGCCTGGCGCTCGCCACGGTTGACGAAATCAAGATTCACGGCCGGCCCCTCGCGCCTTACGAGCGTTTTGCCGACACCATGCTCAACCGCCTGCGCCGGTTTTTGAGACAGCCCGCGTGACGCCGGCGCAACGCAAATCGCCATGACGCGCGACCCGGCAAAAAAACGTCACGCCCGACTGGTCGAAGAGATTCGCAAACACGACCACGCCTATCACCTCGAGGCAAAACCAACAATTTCCGACCGCGAATACGACCGGCTTTATCACGAACTGCTCGACCTCGAAAAAAACTTTCCCGAACTCGCCACGCCCGATTCACCCAGTCAGCGCGTTGGCGGCGCGCCCTTGAGCGAATTCAAATCCGTCCGGCACGCCGTGCCGATGATGAGTCTGGACAACACGTATTCGGAGGAGGAAATCCGCGCCTTTGTGAAGCGCGTGCAAAAATTGCTGCCGGACGAAAAGCTCGAATGGGTCGTCGAGCCCAAAGTGGATGGCGTGGCCGTGAGTTTGCGTTATGAAAACGGCGTGCTGGTGACCGGCGCAACGCGCGGCAACGGCACGGAAGGCGACGACATCACCGCCAATCTGAAAACCATTCGGAGCCTGCCATTGAAATTGGCCGCGGCGGACGCGCCGCGGGTGCTGGAAGTGCGCGGCGAAGTGTTCATGCCGGTTGCCGGTTTTGAAAAGCTGAACGCGGAGCGCGCGGCGGCAGGCGAAGAACTTTTCGGCAACCCGCGCAACACCGCCGCCGGCTCGCTCAAACAGCTCGACCCAAAAATCGTCGCCAAACGCCCCCTCGATGTTGTGATTTACGGCGCGGGTGAAATCCGGGACCCAAAATCCGGGACCCAAAATCCGGATTCGCAACGCGAATGGCTGGCGTGGTTGAAAAAATCCGGCTTCAAAACGCCGGAACGCACCTGGTTTTGCCAGTCGGAAGCCGGGTTGCACGCCGCCATCGTGGAACTCGACCGGGTCCGCAAAAAATTCGCCTGCGAAACCGACGGCGCGGTCATCAAGCTGAATTCCTTCGCCCAGCAGCGTCGCGCCGGCGCGACCGCCAAGGCCCCGCGCTGGGCCATCGCCTACAAATACGCGCCCGAACAGGCCGAAACAAAATTAAAGGGAATCACCATCCAAGTCGGGCGCACTGGCGCGCTCACGCCCGTGGCCGAACTCGAACCGGTCTTTCTCGCGGGCAGCACCATCAGCCGCGCCACCCTGCACAACGAGGATTACATCCGCGAAAAAGACATCCGCATCGGCGACACCGTGACCATTGAAAAAGCCGGCGAGGTCATTCCCGCCGTCGTGAGCGTGGTGAAAGAAAAACGCCCTCATCCTGAACCACCAGAGTTTGATTTTTCAAAACATCTAAAAGGCAAATGTCCGATTTGCGGAGGTGAAATAGCGCGCGACCCCGAATTCTCCGTCTGGCGTTGCCTAAACATTGCAGGCTGCCCGGCTCAAAGTGTCCGGCGGCTTGAATTCATGGCTCAACGCCGTGCGCTGGACATTGAAAGCATGGGCGGCGTGGTTTCTGAAAAACTTGTTGAACGTGGTTTGGTCAAAGGACCGCTCGACTTGTTCGAATTGAAAATAGATCAACTGGGCAAATTAAATCTTGGAACACAGGACGAACCCCGAATCTTTGGAGAAAAGAACGCAACNNNGAACGCGACAAAAGTTATTGAAGCACTGGAACGATCGAAGACTTTTCCCTTGGCACGCTGGCTTTTCGCTTTTGGAATTTCCCATGTTGGGGAAACCACTGCTTACCAAATCGCTCAACTTCATACTGATTTAAATTCTCTGGCTAAATCTGTAATCATTTCTGATTTTTTGCATTTGCAAGAACTCGTTGCAGAAACGAAACGAGTAAATCCAGATGCGCGCATTGGCGAAAATAAACTTCCACGCAAAGATGAACGAACCAAAGCTGACAATGTAGAGGAAGAACGAAGAATAAAGCAACATACAGAGCTAAATTCAAAAATTGTCACTATAGCCAAACGACTTCAAGAAGCTGGAGTTAAAATAAAACTCAAGCCAAAAGACTTGAAGCTAAAAAAAAGCGGTAAACCGCCCCTGATTACAGTTGCTTGTGATGAACTTGAATCAGAAGCTTGTAGCAGCATCGTGGAGTTTTTTGCTTCAGAAGATGGAAAACGAACGCTGGTACGCCTTGCAAAATTGGACATTAACCCAAAATCTCCTTTGAGGATTGGCGAAGAAACAAAAGCAGCAAAAGAAAATCCTCTTTTTGGAAAATCGTTTGTCTTAACAGGTACTTTAGCATCCATGACTCGTGATAAAGCTGCGGAGGAGATTCGCGTTCGCGGCGGTAGTGTAACGAGTTCGGTCAGCAAGAATACAAATTTCCTGATCGCTGGTGAAGAGGCTGGTTCAAAGTTAGAAAGGGCAAATGAGCTAGGCGTAAAAATTCTGACGGAAAAAGAATTTCTGCGAATGTTGGGTTCGGAACCCCAACAAGAACAGAAGGACAAAAAACCGCAGAAAGAATTGTTCTAAAATGAGTGTGCCGGAATCAAAAGATTATGTGCTGAAGCCTTTCAAATATCCAGCGAAACACAAATCTTCAAACCAAGTGCCGACTTCGAAAGAATTTTTGGATGAACCCGCTCCCGATGTTGTCTTTGAAGGCCGGTCTTTTTGTTTCACGGGGTTATTTGTTTACGGCGAGGGTGATCGTGAGCAATGTAAAGCCACAGTTCGGGCGCGAGGTGGTTATTGTTATGAACGCCCAAACCGAGATCTAAATTACCTCGTTGTTGGAAGTTTTGCAGAGCCAGCTTGGGCGCATAAGATTTACGGAAGAAAAATTGAAAGTGCACTTGAATTGAAACTAGCGGGAGCCAATTGCAAAATCATTTCTGAAGAATATTGGACGAGGTTTTTGAAAAAAGTCCCGGAATTGCCGCCGGATAGACAAACCGCGTTTCAAGAGCAAACCAGAAATCATCAAATCTTTCATTTGCAGCAAGAACTTCAGCAGATGCACGAAAATCAGAGGATGTTGATTGATACCTTGGAAAGAGAACTTAAACCCGCAATTTTTCAAAAACTCATCGAACGGCTGCGCGAGGCCGGATTAAATTTCCGCTCCGGACTTTACCAGCCGCGGGCCGCGGCCGGGCCGTTCGCCGGAAAAACCTTTGTCCTTACCGGCACATTGCCGGCGCTGACGCGTGAAGAAGCCACGGTGAAGATTGAAGCGCTTGGCGGCAAAGTGAGCGGCAGCGTGAGCAGGAAAACGGATTTTGTGGTGGCGGGCGAGGAAGCCGGTTCAAAACTGGACAAGGCGCAAAAGCTCGGCGTGAAGATTATTGATGAGAAGGAATTTTTGAAGATGTGCGGCTGATGGAAATCATTCCCGGCCGTTGCCACAATTCCGCGCGATGCCTTATTCCAAATCGCGAAGAGCCTGATTCAGTTCATCATCACCAATCGTTCCAGCGATGTAATGTCCCACCACGCTGCGAAAATTGTGCGCCTTTGCCGGAGACATTTTGATGTCTTGAATGAGGGTTCTGCCAATCGCCGCGAAGGTGTTTCCGTTGTAAAAACAAAAAGGCGAGAGTTTGTGACAATGCCGTCCGATTTCGATGGCTTCCCGCAATGTGAGTTCACGCCGACGGGATTCTTCCCAAAGTCTTTTGGCGGGTTCGTAACCGTCGGAAGTGGTTTTATGCAGCGCGTTTTTTTCTTTGCACAGTCCGGCATTGATGGCGACGACAGTTTCCCACGGCCAATCCTTCAGCCACCGTTTTTTCATTTGGACCTGGCCGGGGAACGGTGACGAACACCTGCCTTGATTTTGTGAAGGGTGGTGACGCCTTCGCTCTTAAGATAGCCGCGTCCGGTTTTGGCGAAAACCGGCTCCGCCACAAAACGATCCTGTATCCGCAAAGCGTCTTTCATTGCCGCGCGGAGATTCTTTTGAATCTGACTCACACTGGCCATGCACAGACAATAATGTTGAACCGCCATTCGGTCAATGCTCATGCGTTTTAGAAGATGGCCGGCTGTAAAAAATGGCGGCTGCAAAGTCCTTGCAGTAGCAATGCAGCGTTGCTGCAGCCACCCTGCGGTGCCCCTGCCGCGCGTTTTTAAATTCGTATAATCCGTATCTCTTTTTATGATGGCCGCACCGCCAGGTGCCTTGGCGTCTTGGCGGTTAAACCCTTTCCGTGTTAATCCGTGTCTGTTTTTTATAATTGAGTGCAGCGTCACGCTGCCTTTTTTATTCTGGAATGAGCCCGTCGAAGCCCGGTGAATTCCGGATCACCAAATTCTTGACCGCCACGAATTTGGCCGCCGGCACGCCGCGCGTGAGTTCGGCCTTGAAATCGTCAATCTCCAGACCGTCCACATCCAGACAAATCATCGCCGGGCGGAAATCCCATTGTTCGAAACCCACGCGGACATTCGCCAGTTCAAGATCGCGGACATGCCGCGCATAAAGCCCATAGGCGGGCATCACGCCAAGCTTTGACGGCTCCGGATAATCCGTTCCCAATTCCCTGGGCAGGCGCATGGCATCCATCCTGGTGCCGCCGCCTTTGAAAATGAGCCGGATATTTTCCAGGCGCAGACCCTCGATGGGTTGTTCCGGCAGGCCGGTAATCTGGATGCCGCTCTCCGGATCAATCCCCGTGGCAATGACATTGGAAATCAAAATGTTCCTGATGCGACCCGGCGCGGTGACGTCCGGCCCGCGATTGCGTTTACCGGTGGTGACATAAATCGGAGCGCCCGCCACATCCATCATGGTGAGGTTATTGATGGTGATATTTTCCATGATTCCGCCGTCCACCTCTTCGAGCGCCAGTCCGTGACAGTCCCGGAAGGTGCAGTTGGCGATGGTGACGTTGCGGAAACCGCCGTTTGCCTCGGTGCCGAATTTAATCCTGCCCGTTCCTCCCTTCGGGCTTGGTTTCATGGTGCCGTCAAGCAGCGTGCCTTCCTGACAACCGGAAACCTGGCAGTTCAAAATCGTCAGGTTTTCGGTGGTGACATTCCGCCCCAGCGCGAAGCTGCTCTTGGGGCACAAACCGTCGTCGTCGGGTGAATTGATGCGGCAATTGGAAACCATCGTGTTGCGGCAGCAATCAATGTCAATGCCATCGCGGTCCGTATCCATCGTCACGTTGTCTACCGTGTTGTTGTCGCAACCCGTGATGAGAATCGCAAAATGTCCGCCGTGAAACAGCGTAACATCGCGGATTAAAACATTGCGGCAAAGTTTGAGCGCAATGGCTTTGTTTCCGAGTCGCGACGGCGGAAGGTTCGCCTCGATTTGCGGCGCGCGATTCCCCGGACTCCAGCGCGAAAAACCGCACAGGTCATCGAGCAGCTTGTCGTCGCGCACGAGTCCGCCGCCGTTGATCATGCCCGGGCCGGTGATTGAAATGTTCGTCAGATTTTCGCCCCAGATTAAACTATTGTGAAAATAACAATGGCCGCCGTCTTGGTATGGATTGTTCGACCACGGCTCGGTTTCGTCATAGGCGTTCATTGCCTGTGGCGCTCCGAGAATCACCGCGCCGGCATCCAGATGCAAATTGATGTTGTTCGTCAGATGAATGCTGCCGCTCAAATAAGTTCCCGCCGGAACAAATACCGTTCCGCCGCCGGCCTGTGCCGCCGCCTGAATCGCCATGTTAATGGCCGGGCTGTCCAAAGTTTTTCCGTCGCCGGTTGCGCCGAAATCGCGAATATTGAAAACCGTTTTATCATCCGCTGATGCCAGAACCGGCAGGAGCAGGCAAAAAAAAATAAAAATGGCTGGAGCATGGACAGAAATCATGTGGCGATGCGGAGCGAGGATTTTCATGTTCCCATTCTGGCCGATTCATCGGAGCATTGCAACCGATGCCGGAAATCGGTAGTCACCTGATTTGAATTTTCATTCTTGAGGCGGTTTTCCACGAAAAAACCATCCATAAATCAAAACCGAGATAATGAAGATTATTACAACTATGTGAGCCCACGAATGCCAGTTTCTTGTGCTGCCGCGGGCAATAGCTGCTAATAAATTAGAAAAAGCTAACATACATTCATTTCTTCTTTTTTATGTCCGCAACTATCGAAATTTTAACAGCTGTTTCCGCCGATGTGACAGGCGAAATTTCAAGCACGGTGACAAACTGGAAATTCGGTAGTGGATCAGTTTGGCTTTAGTGGGGTGTCAGGCACGTCGCATCATGAAATAGGCAACTCCGACTCCCATTACGGACAGGCCACAACTGGCAACGGCGGCAGGCCACGGCGCTTCGCATGGGCCTGCTCCAAGGAAGAAAGTGAATACAGCACAAATGGCAATCACAATAACAACCTTGGCAGCGTGGTTGTGAGGTGTCTCTGCCTCAATCTGATTCATCTCTCCAATGGTTTCTTTGTCTCCCATAATTATTTTCATTTAGATCCTTTCATTTTGCCGCCTATCGCCCAAAACCTGAACCCGCTCCGCACGAAAATCAAGGCAACAGACCAACAATTTCTTCCAACTTCCAAATGTGTCCCTGGACGCCATTTCCCATCCCCGCGCCGTCAGGCCCATGATTTCATGGTAGGGATGCGTTCCACCGCGTCCCACTTCAATTCGTTTTGCTTTGGCGTTCTTGGCGTCTTGGCGGTTAAATCCTTTTTCGCGTTAATTCGTGAAATTCGTGTCCGTTTTTCTTTTCCCCATTCCCAGACCCCAGACCCAAGACCCTAAACCCCATCCCCCATCCCCGCGCCGTCAGGCGCATTGGCAGTCCGCAAATGGTGGCCATCTGCAAAGATATTGATTCTGAACGCGCCCAAAAAAATGGTGTCCAATGATTTGACAGTTTGCGCAACTCGCGCCACAGTTTGGTGTTGGTACTAATAGAGAGAACAAAGGTGATTATATGAAAACGCAAAATTTTAAAATACCGCTGATGACCCTTGCTGCCGTCACCGGTTTGGTCCTTTTGGCGGGAGACACCGTGGCGCAGGATGCCACCGTTGTCAGCCAGCCGGCAGCCACCGTCCAGAGCGCGCCTCGCCTCGCCTATAGAACGGCGGAAATCGTGACAATGGTGCAGGCCAAGGTCGGGGAATCCACCATCCTCGCCTACATTCA
>JBEKBA010000126.1:0-7040 GCA_050015635.1 Verrucomicrobiota bacterium | reverse complement strand
TATTCGATGCGACCAAATCGGAAATCGCGTCGTCAATGTTTCCGACAAATCCAAGGCTGGCCGGCGCTATTACTTCCGTGCCAAGGCTGAATCGACCGTTGGCCATGTAATCCTTGAGAATCTGAATCGTGCCGGGGTCTTTGATCCGGATGCCGGCAACCTCATCAAATGCGATAACATCCCAGTAACCAATGATTCCCACTTGTCGGCGCACCTTGTTGTAAAACAGAATAGCGGTGCTCGTCTGCCCGCCGCTGATCAAAGTTGCATACGGAGAAAACTCTGCAAACACATAGGATTTGCCAGTTCCGCGCGGGCCGAGTTCGATTAAATTGTAGTTAGACTCAACAAATGGAACGAGTCGGGCGACGTGATGAAATTTCAGACGATGCGACATCTTGGACGGTTCTAGGCCAATGCTGCACAACAGCGCATCCAGCCATTCATCTCGCGTAAACTGCTTGCGTCCCTCGACGAATACATCGAAATCAAACCGGGAAATCTGGATTGGACGAAGTTCTTCAAAGAAAAATGTGTAATCATCCTCCTCGACCGGATTATAGGCGACCACGGCTTCGCACCAAAGACCACCTTCCAGCAAACGCTTGTTTTCTTTGTAATGTCGGTCGTTAATCGCGATTCGCTTGCTTCCAAAGTTCTCCATTTCACCCCAGTGCCGTTTTTCGGCTTCTTTGTGAACGACGCGAACCTTGTCGATAAACTTGTGACTTCCCTTTTGCTGGACGAGTGATTGCGCGGCGTTCGATTCATTGGGGCGGACGAAATTTCCCTGCACAGCTTCGTTGACCGCGAGCAGACCAGCCTCTATTTCATCCGGGTCATCGGTGGCGCAATATCGCGCGAGCAAAAATTCCAGAACGAACGTGGGCACGTTTGTTCCTTTCTTAACCCGTTGAACCAAATCCTTGCGCACCACGCGCCCCGAAAACACTTCGTTAAGCTTTTTACTAAGCGGCGTCATAATAAATTAATGGTGAAAGTCAGTTTCCAATTTTAATTTTCCGTATATTTCGCCCGTGTCGCGGTTAAGTGCGCGGAGAATAAATGTCCCTTGAAATCCCTCTTCAATGCGAATAGGCACTTTGAGTGCCTGCCCCGGACGAATAATCACTTCGTTTGTTCCGGGATCAACTGAAAGGCTTGGTGCAACCTCGGCAATCTTCATTTCCTTGGCGTCACGCCCTTCAAGCAGGAATCGGATTTCTTCGGGCGCAAACAAATCGCTTCCAGGACAGGCAATCTCCACGCTTGGACGCAACGTCGTTATCTTTCCTGTCGTTGCACCACGATAAGTGAGCACCAGTTCCACCGGAGCTGACGCCGGCTTCTGCTCCGCTGCCTTGAGGCTTACCAGCATTATTGGGATAACACATTCATGCAATGAAAGCCCTTCGTGAAAATACTGCACACCTTTTGTAAATGTCGCCATCCCCCGGGCTGCTACATATTGTTGTATATCGCCACGGATACCCACGTGCGGCGCTTCCAATGATAAAACCTGCCCGTTGCTTTGGCCGCTCCCAAGCAACGACCGGTTTTTCACTTCTACCCAGTCCCCGGCGGGCTTGTTCACCGCCGCACCCGCGCTCACGGTGTCGAACCAACAAAAACCGTGGTCAGTTGCGAGCACCGCCTGGTCAAATCCGGCGTCCGCGAGACGATTCAACGCTTGTTGGATTTTGCGCAGGGCATCCGGCAGCAATCGCATGAAAAACCCAGGATTATTCTCTCCCAACAGGTCAATGTCGGTCGTTTTCACCACCAGCACGGCTATGTTTTTGAGATCGGTCAGCGATTTGGCGGCTACCAATTCATCCAAGTCCATCATCCGTGTGCGGTCCGCGCCAAGAAAATTCTTAACTGTTTCAAATCGGTCATTAACCGAAGTTACTGATACGCCTTTTACTTGAGGTGTCAGTTCATCCGATTTAATTGCCAGCCGAAAGTCTGACTCAGCGCCGGGCAGCAATGCCGCCATGCCAACGCGAGTGACGGTAGGCAACTGCGCACATACCGCCTCCACCGCGACGCCGTGTCTGGTGGAGACGCTTTGTTCAAGAAGTTTTGCCAGGTCGAATCGCAGTGCGTCCACCCAGAAAAATGCCACGCGCTTCCCTTGCTTCCAAGCCGTGCAGACACATTGATCAAAAACTTCCGTCGCGCGACGCCGGCCACTGACCGGCCAACCCTCTTTGGCCACGCTTTCTTGAAACAATCGCGCAATCCGGTCACATAGTTCGCGATAATCATTTCGCGCTTTCGTTAACGCTTCCTCAAGTTCGAGGCTGTTGAGTCCAGATTCTTGCGCGACCTGTTCCAACTCCCGATGTGCCGCATCGAGACGGTATAGGATCGTTATATGGAAATCCATCCACGCCGAGACCGACACCGGCACGTCTGTTTTCAGGCGGGCTTTCACTTCGCTAATGCTGCGCAACAATGCGAGGCAGCACGCCGCCAGCTTCCATTCTGCCGCCCGCGCCGCATCCCGAATCCAAAACGAATTTGCCCGCTCCTCGATAATCCGGCTGGCGTCTTCAACTTTCCCCTCCAGCAATACCTTGGCGAATGACCGCAGAAAAGTGCGCTCCTCGAAAGGAAATGTGTCCAACCGGCCAAAATTTTCAATTCCGCTGCAATGCTGCTCCAATTTCAGTTCGTCGGCCACGCGCCGGGCTGACTCCTCGTAATGCGGCTGCGCACTGCTGCGGTCACGCAGCGCCACACATAAATCAAAAACCAGATTCAATTGCGCTCCGGTTGCTCGCCGCACGCCTGTCAACGCCGGCGGAAGTTGCCCCGGCAAATCCCCCGCAAATTCACTAAATAATATGTAGCGCCAAAGCAGGGCGCGCACGTCTTCCACCTTGAGTGTGCCAGCCGGCAGTTCAACTCCGAGCGACTTCGCCGCCAGCCCGCGCAATTCCTGTTGCCAATGCGGTGATTTTTCAAATTTCTTCGATTCCTTGACTCCGAGGCACAAAAATTCAATGAGAATTTCGCGCGTGCCCTCCGCTTTCAGCAACTGACTTAGGACGGGCGCGACTTCCGTCCCGGTCTGGAGACTGTTGATGACCTCGAATGATGGCTCTCCCTGCTTGAACAATTCCTCCACTGCCGCCGCTTCGTCGGGCAGGAACTGTTGACACAGCGAAAGGTAACTATGTCCTTCACCATCGGGGAACAACGCCCCGGCCAATGCCAGCGGGGTGAAGGGGTCTTGGCAACGGCCCTCTTCATCCAGCTTGCGGGCACGCGGTAGATATACTACCAAGGCGCGCGAATGGGTCGGGTCAGCTCCCAATTCCTGCAATTGTTCAAACGCATTTTCGCGCGCCGTTAGAACATCATCCGTCAATTCGACGAGGCGCACTTTGGTGCTCGCCAAGCCCGCCACGATTTCATGATAGCGGCCTTCAGGATCATAAACCGTCAACACCCGGTTCGCAGCCAGCAGGCCGCGCAAACGCTCGGTGACAAATTGTTCAAATGTTTGCATTGCAGTAAAACCATCCGCCATCGCTCAAATCCATGTCCGCATTATGGCCGGATTGTGGCCGGATTCAAAATCTTCAGTGCGTCGAATCATCTGTAAGCCGCTGATTTACAGGCCAAATCAAAACGCCACTCCAAATCGTCGAGTGGTCGTGGTTGTCCGCGTTATGTCCGCATTCATGATTTCCACACCCGTTGCGTCCGCACATAAACCGTGGCTTTTCCCTTGCCTTCGCGGCGCAGAAAGTCGGAGGCTTCCAATTCACCAAGATCGCGCCGGGCCTGTCGGTCTCCGATTCCGGTGGCGAATCGCTCCAGATAATCGCCGGGCGCAATGGCATCGCCTGGTTTTAGTGATTCCATCAGTTTTCGCTGCCGGTTATCCCATCGTTGCTGCGGTGATCCCTCGGATGCGTGGTTGTAAATCGTCAGAGTGATGCCATCCCCATCCGCCGACCATGCTGCCGGCGGTAAACCAGCCTCACGACAAGCCTCAATGATTTTCTGTGTGCCGCGCCCAATACGCTCCATGAAGCTGCGAATAAACAAAACATGCGCAATGTCTGGATTGGGTGGCAGTGATGGATGATTGTGGCGCAGTTTGTCGGCATTCCATCCTTTCGGCAGGCGGCCAGAATTCCAAATCTCAACACGATCAGGATACAACGTCACCGTCGCACCGCTGGAAAAAGAGGCGTAATCTCGATGCGCCAGCGCATTCACCAACCCTTCGCGAATCGCATAGTCGGGATAAGCGGGGATGTTATTCCGCTTCAATGACTCCGGCAAAAACTTCGCCGCTAAAGGCGAGTTGCGACGGATGAAAACATTCGCGCGTTCAATGACTGTGGCTATCGGCCCGCTGATGTCGTCCTGGTCAAGGTAGTTCCCGCCTTTATCCGATTCAAACGCGTAGACCCGGACACGCACCTGGGGATTTCGCATCGCCGGCTTCTGGCCGAAACACACATCCGCAGCCTGGGTCAACATGCCTCGACTCCACATTCCTAAATCCATCAGAACTGCTTCCGGTTCTTCCGGTTTTCTGAATTGGAAGCGATTTTTTTCCGCCGCTTCACCCACAGTTCGGCGGATTTCCTCCTGATCCAGTTCTTTTAGCGTCAATACGGGCGACCCTCTCCGCTCCCATCGTTCGACCTCCACCGAACGATCCTGTAATAGCTCCTGCAAATCGTCGCCCGTGGCCTTCACGGAATGTTTTCCTTTTCGCAAGTAGAGCGTGCCGTCCGATACAAAAGGCGTGTCCTTGGCACCCGGCACTTCAATCACCACCAATTGCTTGTTTTCTTGCGGTTCGGTGGTTACAGAGAATAGTGCCTTGGGCGAAATCGTTTTCTGCAAATCCGCATACAACCGTTTCGCCACATTTTCCGCGTTCGGCACGCCAACAATCGTTCCGTCGTCATCCACGCCGACAAAGATCGTGCCGCCGCCGCTGTTGAGAAATGCCACCACATGCTTGGACACTGATTCCAGATTCTCCAAGTGGTTCACAAACTCTATCGTTTCTGATTCACCCGCTTTAATCTGACGATCCGGCGGTGTCATGGTTTACCTCCATCTTTTTTTAAGTTTTTCTCGATTGCCTTGGGGCTGGAAAAATTATCGCGCACGAATTCCTCCGCTTCCTGAAAACGCCTGAACTGGCTCACGGCGAACAACTGCGCCTCCTCCGGCGTGCTAAATTTTTGCACCCAGTTACCGGTGCGATCCTGAAAAACGGTCACGTCATGTCGCGCCGCCAAATCATACATGTCAATCACTCGTAAATCTTCAAACACCGGGGACGCCTTGAGTTTCAGCGCGGCTCGTTTGGTCTGGTCTCCATGACCAAGTTTTTCCAGCAATGTCCGTGCGAACACCACATGATCGTGCGCCAGAATCCAGCGCGGTTTGTTCAGCCGGATGGCTTCGCGCAATTCGTCGTGGGTGATTGAATCCGCACCCGCCTTTTCCTTCCCGCTGCCATAGCGCGGCAGGATGATGCCGAGAAATAAATCGCAATCCTTGACGGCCTTTTTGCAACTGTCCAAGGCTATCATTTCTGGATACACCGGCATCGTGCCCTTGTGCGACATCCACACCTCGTAGCCGAAGCCCACCAGTTCGGTATAGAGCCGGTCCAGCAGTTCCTCGAAGCCATAGACGGCCGAGGACACCATCAAGATTGGTTTGCGTTTCGTTGCCATATTAACTCTCCATCTGGAATTCCGCTTCCGCTTTCGCTTTTTCTTTCTTGGCCTTTTTGGCTTTTTTCTCCGGCGCTTTCACCTCGCACAATTCTTCCAGCCCGTGCGCAATGGCCAGGGAACGGTCACTTTCGCATTTCTTGCGCACGCGGTCAGGCCAGAGCGTGTGCGCCAGGTGCGCCCAATCATAATCACCAGCCTCCAGTTCGCGCCAGCACGCTTCCAAATCTTTGCGCCACTTGGGCAGCGCGAACAATTTCCAGAGCGGACAGGCGGTGATGACCACGCCGTCGTTCAAATTTGGTTTCCATTTGCCGGCCCAGCGCTCCAGTTCGGCGCGGAAATCTTTCAGCTCCCGGCGTAAATCTTCCAATTCCTCCAGACTGCGGCGTTCCTTGCCGCCGCCTTCGTCGGCGTTAATCACGGCACGCAGGTGCGTGATGTTTTTTTCCACGTCCGCCAGTTTGGGATCAACGAACTGCTGGATGCACTTGTAAAGCGTCTGGTCATCCAGCCGGTGATAATAAACCCAGAGCGTGTAGCTGCCGGACGCGGTGGACAACGGCCAATAAATGGGCGCTTGCCGCCGGCTCTTGGAATAACGCTTCAGGTGATCGGCGAAGAATCCGGCGGGCCGGCGAAAATAATCCCGCAATGAATCCACGCCGAGAATCTCGCAGGCTTCCTGCTCGATGGATTCGGCGGTTGGGCCGCCGGCAGTGCCGGGCCAAATCACTGCGATGACCTCACGGATACTACGCTCAATGTCCACCGGATGATCGGGGTCGTCCGCAATGATGCCGTCCCACTGGATGGTAACGGGATATTTGGTGGAAACATCCTTCGGACGGGCGGGCAATCCTTCTGCATTTTGCAATATGCCGGGCGGACAGACCGGCAAAGGCGCAAACGGATCGGGCAACTCCGGCGCGTCCTGCTCGCCTGTCGCATACCGGATGTCCCACCGGCCAAAGGAATGGCCAACCCAAATCCCGATCATGCGGGCGCAGTGTGCTGGTTCATTCTGGAAATCAGCCTCATCAAAAATGTCAGTAGCATCCGGCAAAGGAATGGAATTCATCGTTTCCTTGAAGACAGGATTGTTCTCCCAACTAGGAGGAAACCCCAACCATCCTGCAACCTCTGCCCCAACCTCGTTGTGAACCTTACTGAAATCCAAGGAAAGAGCTTCCAACGATTTGGCTAAGGAATTCCAATCGGCTGCAATACCTGCGCTTCGTTTACCATTCACAAAAGGTGCGCCGAAGATGGGAGATGTTTCGTCTGCCAAGAGAAGAGACCGCTTCAAATTCA
>JBEKBA010000125.1:0-7083 GCA_050015635.1 Verrucomicrobiota bacterium | reverse complement strand
TTCAGCATTCGACGATGCTCGCTCCGGCCACCGCTCGCGTGACGAACCAGGTCGGAATTATATTCGTGCGTTGCAGATAATCCTTGGTCATGCGCTGGGCAATGGCCGCAACCTTTGCCGTCTTTACCAATGCAACGGCACAACCGCCCAGGCCGCTGCCGGTCATCCGACAACCCATTACTCCGCCGGTCACACCTATGGCTTGGGCGATTTCCACCACCGCATCCAACTCCGGACAACTCACTCCGTAGTCGTTTTTTAGCGAAGCGTGGCTGGCATACATGAGCCTGCCGACTTTGCGCCAGTCACCCGCCGAAAAGTTTTTTGCGGCCTCCTTTGTGCGTGCGTTCTCGGTGATGACGTGGCGGGCGCGGCGGAAGGTCAGCGGCTCCATCTGTTTTTTTGCCGCTTGGAGCATTTTTAGGGTGGCGTCGCGGAGTGCGGGCACTTTTAACACGCTCGCTGCCGCTTCGCATTGCGCGCGGCATTTGCCGTATTCGCCATCAGTCAGCTTATGGCGCACGTTGGTATTGACAATCAATACGGCCACGCTGGGATCGTTCATGGTTACCAGTTTTGTCGCGCGGGTGCGGCAATCGAGCAAAAGCAGGTGATCCTTGCGCCCCATAACCGAAATGAATTGGTCCATGATGCCACATCGCACACCCGCATAATCGTGTTCGGCCTTCTGGCAGAGTAACGCTTTTTTTTCCGGATCAAGTTTCTGCCCGGTCATGGCTTCCAGTAATGTGGCGGTGGCAACTTCCAGCGCCGCGCTGCTGGAAAGACCTCCGCCCAGCGGCACGCTGGAATCAACCACGGCGTTGAATCCAGCCGGCGGAAGATTCAAGTCCTGGAATCCGGCGATTACTCCACGCACGTAATTTGACCACGCCGGTTCGCCGCTGGTCACCTTCACGCCCAGACTAAAACTGACCGTCTCGCCGACCGTGAGGCTGTGCAGCGTGACTTTCTGGTCGCCGGAAGGCCCGGCTACTATGGTCGTCTGCCGGTCCAGTGCCATGGGCAGCACAAAGCCGTCATTGTAATCCGTGTGGTCGCCGATGAGATTTACCCGCCCCGGAGCAGAGGCCGCCCAATGAGGCTCTTCGTCGTACATTTTCCGGAATACGGCGGTGGCCCGCAATTTCCCTTGCTGGTCCGGGGATTCAATCTCTGTATTTGTTGCCTTGGTCTGTCGCATAAAACTATTTGTTTAGCGTGCCGTGAGTTGCAATTGGTAACGGGGAATAATTTCGATGCGCTGGAGTGCGGCCACGCTGTCGGCGCTGCCGAAATGCGGTCGCGCTGTTTCAGCCATGTATATGGGTGCGTCTTTGCGGAGAGGGAGAATGGCAATGCGGAGATCGCCATTGAGAATATCCGGCGCGTGACGGCGCAGACCGATTTCAAACGGGTTGCCGTTGTAAAAATCGTCGGTGATAAACCGGCCATTCAACATCACGCGGGCCACATCGCCAACATAGTGAAGGCGGAGGATGGGATCGGTGTCGAGGTCAACGCTGGCCGGCATCCTGATGCGCCAGACCGCCGCCTCATCAAAGTCCGCGTCCAGCGGAGCGGTCGCAACGGGCCGCTCGATCCTGCCGATGGGAATTTCCCGTGGCGGCCCGGCGGCCTGCACACTTTCAAAGGTGGCTTTGTATTTGACCGCTTGCGGGGCAGCCGGGGTAAAACGTTGGAAAACTCCGTCGGTTTTTCCGGCCAGATCGCTGCCGTTGCATGTGAGCGAGGCGGGGGCCGGATAAATGGCCACATTGAGGTCGGTTCGCGCGGTGGAAGTCAGGCGCAGATTGTCTCCGTCAAGGACAAGGCCGGCCTCGGTTAGAAATATCCGATCGCGACCCTCCAAGTTTCCCTTCCATAAAGCAAGCGAGCTTTTTGGGTCAAGCACAACAATTTGGACGCAACTGCCGTCAGCCAGCCGCACCCTTGCCGCGACCTTCGTGCCGGGTTTCAGGTCGCGGAGAAGGTTGACGTTTTCGCCCTGCGTGAGATGACCGGTAAGGGCTTCGACGCTTGGACCGTTTATTTCAAAGGCAAATTGCGCGGGAACGCCTGCCGTTTCCGCGAAAAAGATGGTGCGCACATTCCCATCGTCAATGGCCGTCAGCGGCTGCGCGGTGGCCCAGACCAGCCGGACGCCCCGGCCAAGATCAAGATTGAACGGCCAGATAAGGCAGGCGTCCGATGGAATGGTGACTGGATTTTGCGGAAAAACGAGGGAACCGGAAGGAAGATTGATCACAAACTGCACGTCCTTTTTCGGTGGCATGTCCTGAAGGCGTTGGTAGTTGTTCACGAAAACGAATCCGCTTTTTCCATCGGAACGAACGCTCCAACGCAACGTGTCAAAATCATTTTTTCCCTGCGGGCGCTCATCCGGCATCGTTGCCGGCATTCCGGCCAAAACCGGACCCCATTCATGCAGGAATAGATGGAGACGTCGCAGCAGATGGTATTGCGGGCGGATTTGACCATATTGGCCCAGGGGCGCTTGAAAGTCGTAGTTTTTAACGGGCATGTCGTTCCAATAACCCGTGGCTTGTGATTCCATCAAGGTGGTCAGTTTGCCTTCAGGATTCACGCCGCCGTGATACATATAGTAGCCGAGCAGGGTGCTGCCCGAACCCAGCTTGATGAGCGTCGTGGATTCGGCGTCCTTGGGATTGAAAAGGATGCGCCGGTGGTAACTGTTCATCATGCCGCCGCCAATTTCGCAGGTGAGATAGGGGTATTCTTCAACGTCCGGCGGGTCCGGGGTGCCTCCTTTGCCGGGAATCCCGCTGTAGGTGGCGTCATCCACGCGGAAGGTGGAAAACTGAAACCCTTTCCAATAGCCGGCCGGCATGGGCGTGAGTACCCGATCCCAAAAACCTTCCGCATAAACCCCATAAAGCGGAACAAGTTCACCGAAAGGCATGTGCCCCGACGGTGTGTTCCAGCCCGTGCGCGTATAAATCGGCGCGTCGAGCCCCGCTTCCTGTCCCATGCGTTTGAGCGTCAACAAATGTTTGGCGGGGCCGTTGTATTCGTTTTCAAACTGGATGCCGATGACCGGCCCGCCGTCTTTCCAGAACAATCCGTCAAGCTGTTTGGCGATTTCACCATAAAAAATTTTGACCGCCGCCAGATAGTTCGTGTCATTGGAACGCAACCTCCATCCTTTTTGCATAAGCCAATCCGGGAAACCGCCATTTCTCACTTCGCCATGGTCCCACGGACCACACCGCACAAACACCTTCAAGCCGGTCTCCTGGCAGATTTGTATAAAGTGACGCAGGTTTCGTGATCCCGACCAGTCAAATTGTCCTTCAATTTCCTCGTGATGAATCCAAAATACATACGTGGACACAATGTCAACGCCGCCGGCCTTCATCTTGAGCAATTCTTCGCGCCACTCATTCTCCGGATAACGCGCAAAGTGAAATTCACCCATGACGGGCGTCCACGGCTTTCCGTTGAGCAACAGGCTGTTGCCATTCAGCGTCAGCGTGGTGCCGTCGGGGCTGCGCGCCCCGCCCATTTTGAAACCTTCGGTCACCGGAGGCTTTGGACTGGTAATGGTAATGGTCTGGCTGTCCGCGGCGGCAATCGTCCACGCAAGAACGCCAAGGCACGCTGTCAGCGCAATCTTCCGCAAGCCCGGAGCATTGACGGAAATGATGCTGCAATGCGCAAGTGGTGGCCGTCCGCAATGGTGGCCGTCCGCAAGGACCGTCACGCTGCCCGTGCGCAAGCTGCGGAATTGACGGAAATGCTCTAATCCAATCATGGCAGGAACACTGTTCATAATGGTCTGACAAAGGACAAACTAAAACACTAAAAAAGAAGCTGCAAGCGGTTGGAACGCTTGCAGCCTCTCTGATTGAGGCGGTGATCTTTACGGAGACTTTAGCCGGTAGAATGTCTGCTTTCCGTTGACAGTCACGGGTTCCGAATAAAGCCCGTATGTGCCGGGCACATCCTGCCAATAGCTGCTGCTGTCCAGGTTGGTCGAACTTTGCAGTTTCACCGCCGGGTTTCCCACCCACGACAGATTCATGTTGCCGCCCGTCAACGGGCCAACATTGATGCCGCCAAGTCCGCTTCCCTTAATCCCGAAATTGGCGAAGTTGAAGGTTCCTCCGGTATTGACGGTGACGAACACCAGACCGGCTCCGGTCATCACGCCACTCAAATTGCTGGCTGCCGGTGACCCGATCAATCCACCCGAACTGGTTACGGTTAAGTTGTTCCAATTCGCTGCGGCGGGACTAAAGGGCATCGTGTAAGTGGTGTAGGTCGCGTTCGAAACGCCCGGCACCGGCAGCGCACTAGCGGCTACGTACCAATTGGTGGCATTGAGTTGCACTGCCAGATACGCCGTGACGTTGCTGGCAGTCAACGAATTTGGCGCAATATCCACTGAAAAACTCAAGTTCGTGTAAGCCGCCAGATCAATGTTCGGGAACGGCAGCCCGGACTGGTTGGTGTCAGTGAGCGTGGTTGCATAATACACAGTCGTGCCCGCGCCTCCAAGATAGGCAAAAACAGCCCCTTCGCTTGTATTAGCCACATTCTGGAAGAGGGTGTTGGGAGTATCGGAAACCGCCTCCGTCCAGCCAACACTGCTGACCGGATAATCGCCCACAACCGGGCCTACAAAAGGAAACGCTTCCGAATAAAGCAGGCCAATGGGCGGGTTCGTTACCGTCAATGTGGTGGCGCCATAAATACTGTCACTTTCATCGGAACCGGCGGAGTTGGTGACAAAAGCGACTATCTGCATATTGTTGGCGTTGCTGTTTAGATTCGCGAGGGTCAATGTCGCGGTGGCTGAGCCGAAGACGGTTGCCCCATCATGAACCGCGACACCGTTTGTCGTCCAACCGTAAGTGAAGGGTGGTGTCCCGGTGGCCGAAACGCCAAAGCTTGCGCCTCCCCCTGAAGCGACACCCACGGCAAGGGGGATGTCGGTGCCAATAACCGGTGGCGACCCCACGGCCAGGTTTGTCAGAATTTCAAAATCCTGGAAATTCATATCTGAACCACTCCCGTCATTGTGGGCAACGATTAAACCTGCGCCGGTGATGTCGCCGGTCAAAGGACTTGACGCTTGACTGCCGATTATTGCATTAGTGCCTGTAAGTGTCAGGTTGTTCCAATTGGTTACAGCAGGGTTAAATCCGTATTGATAGGTTAAATAAGGACTTAACGCTGTAAGAGTTATAGGTACAGATTGCGCCGAGCAATACCACGTTCCATTCATCTCAACCGCCCAATAAACACTGATGGCTCCGGAAACCTGCCCTGCTGGATTCCCCGGGACGAAACCGGCCTGAAAAGTTATGGCGGGGTAACTGGCCGGATTTATATCCCCAAACGGCAATCCGGAATATCCGACGTCGTTGGTGTCCGTCGTGTAGTAGGCGTTTGTTGTGGCGGCGGGTGAATAGGAAAAGACATCACCGAGACCGGTGCCAGCCTCGTAAATTCCGACAACCGTGCTGGCGGACGCCGAGCTTGCCCATCCAACGGGACCAATCGGCAGGTTGCCGGAAGGTCCTACGTAAGGGAAATCTTCCGCATACAGGAGATTCGGGGGCACATTACTGATAATTAAAGTCAGACCGCTGTTCGTGGCGGCACCCGCCACGTTGGTAACGATCACCGAATAACTGATCAGCGCGTCATTGGCGTTGAGATTGGTGATGGTGAGCATATTGTTGGTCGTTCCAAAGTATCTGCCTCCACTCGGTACCGGAACGCCGTTTGTCTCCCAGATGTAAGTTAAGGGTGGCGTTCCTGAACTTGACATTAAAAATGACGCTCCGCCGCCAACATACGAATATTGCGGGCTTATCGCCCCGGTAATGACCGGCGGATTGGTCACCGCCGTGGGAGAATAAGCTGTAACGGCAAGCTGGTTGTAATCGAACCCGGCGGTGGTGGGAAGTTCAACAATGCCGATACCGGTGATTGCCGCGGCCAAATTGGGTGACGCCTGCGCGCCGATGGTTACGTTGGTCGTGCCTATGGTCAGGCTATCCCAAACATTGGCCGGATTGGTATAAAGCAGGGTCGCATTGGTAAAAACAGTGCCACCGGCCACGGCGGGCACCAGCGGGGTGGTTGACACGTACCATAATGTGCTTCCGATCCTGACGGCAAAATAGTTGGTGTCGGTTACGTTGCCGGTGATTTCCACGGAAAGAGTCAGGTTGCTATGCATCCCGGGACTAATGGCGGCGAACGACGAATCGCCACCGCTTCCGGTGCCGGACGTGTCCGTTGTGTAAAACATTCCGGGCGTGGTCTGGGTGGGAAGCAAAGTGGTGAAATAAAGCGTGTTCGCGGTCAATGGCGCACCACTGCCGGCATCAGTCGGGCCTGTGGCGGCATAGATGCCCAGATAAGGTCCCATAGTCTGTGAAACGGCCACCCCGGTCCAGCCAACCGTATTGATATTGCCGTTTCCGGTCACCGAACTGCCTCCGTTGGTGGTGCCCCAGTCTTCAAGGAAAAGATTGGTGGTTCCCGCCGATGCAACGTGCAGCACGCCAAAAAGAATGGCTATGGATAGTATTTTTTTCATGGTTTTGTGGGTTTGCTTGGATTTTTGTTCGAATGATCTGTTGAATTCAGTGGGACTTTGTTTTGATTAATTGTAAGCTTTTATCCACGTTGGCCAGAGAGTATTCATTTGAGCAAAGTTGTAATTGCTACTCCAGGGCAACTGCCAAAGCTGTCTCAACCCCACGGGTCTGACCGACCCGTCTATGAATGCCATGTCAATGGGAGCTCTACTGGCATGTCTGGGAATGCAAAACGACCCCATGCCCGCGCCCACGTTACATTGACCTGAATACGTGGGTGCCTGATCGGTTGAAGATGGGTCGGACCCCTCCCACACACAATCACCCATCAATGGCGCATTCACGAACGTGCCGGCCGCTGTCAATTTCTTCCAAAATCCCGGAGGAGCGCCGACCTGAGGCGGAGGATTTGCCATCCAGACGTTGGCTCCTAAACTGCCGGCCATTCCGGCGCGGCCCCAAGTTGACGACCCCGCACCATTCG
>JBEKBA010000124.1:0-7143 GCA_050015635.1 Verrucomicrobiota bacterium | reverse complement strand
CACCGGTCTCCGGAACCACTTATCAGCTTTTCAGCGCTCCAGCTTACGGTGGATCATTCACTTCCACCAATTTGCCACCGCTTCCCGGCGGCTTGAGTTGGGTTGTTAATTTGGCCACGAATGGATCAATTACCGTCATTGGGAGTGCCCCGCCGATCATCACGACATCTCACTATAATCCGGCTACTGAACAGTTCACGCTCACTTGGACATCAGGAGCTGGAGCAATGTACACCGTACAGGAGACACCGGGTCTGAATCCCGCTGCTTGGAGTCCCTTGTCAATTAACATCCCGTCTGGTGGGAGCACTACTACCAATACGGTTACGATGCCGGGAGGCGTGAAGGGTTTCCTTCGGATACTCGTACAGTAACTGGAATGACCACTGAAACAGTCGGACAAATTTAAGGGTTACCTGACAATTGTGGGGTAAGGATAATCAAAGCCGGCGCGTGAACTCACCGGCTTTGAGGTTTAAATGTTTTGTTATGAAGTTTGGAAATGTTTTAGTGGTGGCGTTCCTCATATCGCTTGTTTCCGGTGCATCGGTGGCGGCACGCGCCCAATCAAAGGAGGTGATGGTTCACTATATGTCGTGGTTTCAAACCACTTATTACTTGGCCCCATTCGGCAATTTGTCGGCTGAAGCAGATCGCAGTGAGGCGGATTGTAACAAAAACTGGAAAAATAATGCCTGATGAAATACAAGGCAATTCTAACCTGCAGCGCAATGATGGCACTTTTAGGTGCGGCTGCATCAGCCTATGCCCAGCCGGCCAGCATAAATGGCGCCTATGACCCGGCCTTCAGCAGTGCGCTCAGCGTCCAAACCGATGCAACGGGATTTGGGACAAATCAATCCGAGTTGGACGGAGCCTATGGTTTAATAACGAATGGAAACCTCTACCTGTTTCTTTCCGGCAACCTTCAAAATAATGGCAATAACATTAATCTTTTCATTAGCGGGACGAATGGTCAAAGCACTTTGAGTGCCGCGGATCCTGGAAATCTTGGGTTAAATAATTTATCGGTCATGAACGGTTCGGAGTTCAGTCCGGATTTTCTGGCAACTTATGCATTTAATATAAACAACACCAATACCACTCTTACCGTCAGCCAATATAACTTGGTTGCCAATACCGCCGTGGACGCCCTTGGAAGTCTGACGGAGAGTGGCAATATCGTGGCCAATGCAACCGTCGATAATTCAGTTATCGTCGGGTTTAATAATAATAACACGCAAAGCCAGGCTGCCGATGTTGGTCCTGGGTCTCTGGGCTTGGAGCTGGAAATTCCGCTTTCGTTGCTTGGCAATCCCGCTGGCCCTATAGAGGTTTTGGCGGACATTAACGGTTCCAGCGAAGGCTTTATGTCGAATCAATTACTTCCGGGCTTGCCGGGTGGAACAGCTAATTTAGGCGGTGGCGGGACTTATACTGCTGTAGGCGGTGACGGTTTTAACTTTAGTTCGACTTCTGGTGAATATTTCACGGTTCCGATATCTTCGGGTGGTGGGCCGGTTCAGACCAACCAGACCAATGAGGGGACTCGCGGCGCGAATGTGCCTTGGATCACCTACTATGCCGTGAACATGGCGATCAACGGCGGGACGATAATCGGACCCCCGGCACAGGTGGCTAACATCAATGCCGGCGTCACGGACACCATTCAAATGGAAGCGTCGGGGGGGCAGGCCGTCAAGCTCACCGGCGGCACGGGGCAATACGTGCAGTTGACCGCGCAGGCCCCTGCCAATGCCCTCGTGTTGAGGTATTGTGTGCCGGACACAGCGAACGGAGGTGGTACTAACTATACCATCAGTCTCTACACGAACGGAGTTTTTGTTCAAAAACTTCCGGTGACATCCAAATATACATGGCTGTACGGAACTTACGGCACTGGTGTTCCCGCGTGGACCAACAATCCCGCAGCCGGCCAGCCGAGGAACTTCTTCGATGAGGTCCGCCTGAACGGGTTGACCATCAATACGGGTGACACGGTGCGCATCGAACAAGATGCCAATGACACGGCAGCTTACTATGTCATTGATCTCGTTGATCTTGAAAATGTCTCCGCCCCGCTCACCGCGCCGACGAATTCACTGTCCATCACCGGTTATGGCGCGGACACGAATGGGATCATTGACTCCACCGCCGCGCTCCAGAATTGCATCAATGCCGCGGCGTCGGAGGGGATGACCATCTGGATGCCGGTCGGAACCTACCTCATAAGCGGGAACATCAACCTTCCTTCCAATACGACGCTCCAGGGCGCCGGCATGTGGTACACCACCCTTCTCGGCAATGCGTCCCTGTATAACACAAGTCCGTCCTATCGGATCACCTTGAATGGAGAGGGAAATAACATCCATTTGTCTGATTTCGCTATTACGGGTTTCCTGGACTATCGGAATGACAGCGAGCCCAATGATGGTCTGGGCGGCTCCTATGGCACCAATTCAACCATTTCGCGTATCTGGGTGGTGCATACCAAAACCGGCATCTGGCTCGAGAATGCTAACGGTCTGGTCATTGACAGTTGTCGGCTCCGTAACACCATCGCAGATGGCATCAATCTCAATACGGGGATGCGGGGCACCATCGTCACGAATTGTACCACCCGGAGCACGGGGGATGACTGTTTTGCCATCTGGCCGGAGAATGGCGCGCAAAGCTATGTTATCGGCCTCAATGTGTTCACTCACTGCACTGGTCAATTGCCATTTCTGGCCAATGGGGGCGCGATCTACGGTGCCGTGAGCAATACGATTGAGGACTGCGCGTTTACGGACATACCTTACGGTTGCGGCATATACATCGCCGGAACATTCGCCATCGGTTCGGGCAACGTATTCTCCGGAACAACTGTTGCTCAGCGATGTGATCTCACCCGTTGTGGCGGCCGTGATCCGAATGGCTGGAGCTGGCGGGCCGCCCTGACAATCGCTCCTGGGACTGGCGGCACCTTCCAAAACATTACCAATGTAAATATCAACCATATAAACATCACAAACAGTTTGTGCTATGCCGTGGAGGTCCTTAATAATTCAAATTCGGGCGTGGTATCAAACGTCACCATGAATCTCGTCAATATTTCCAATTACGGCTTGCAAGTTGCCGGAGTGTATGGGGTGTGGGCTGGACCGTGGAATGGAAATAATGTCGCAGGCAGCATGAATGTCGAAGGCCTGACGGTCAACGGTACGGCCATAACGTCAATGCCCGAATCCGGCACTGCTGTGGTCAACCAGTCGCCTCCATTTACCTTTAACTTCCTTCCCGCGCCGGCCATCACGACATTGCTATCCGGCAATCTCTTGCAACTCTCGTGGCCGGCGAATTACATCGGCTGGACCTTGCAGGCGCAGACCAATGCGCCCGGCTTCGGCCTCGGCGCCAATTGGGGCATCGTATCCGGCTCAAGCGCCACCAACCAGATTTTCATCCCCATGAACCCCACCACCGGTAGCATGTTCTTTCAACTGATCGATCTGTAACATGCCGCAAAGCCTGTTCCTGTTTCTGTTGTAGCGGACCAATTGAATTCATTATTGCCTCACCACGGACGGTCTTTGGAAAGGACCACGCGCTGTCCGGTTTGGGCGGATTCCCGGGCGGCATCAAGAATTTCAGTCACAATCAGGTTTGTTTCCAGGGACGTCATTCCGGAAGGTTGAATTTCCCCGCGGACGACCGCTGCAAAATAGGAAATATCATCGCTGGACGAACTGGGCATGGATGGGGCTGGCAGATCAAGTTCACTTTCTTCGGTGCCAACCTGTCGCATCCGCAACATATCCATTCGCTCTTCAAGCACGTATCCATTCAGGCCATAGACCGCTAGGTCTCTTCGATCAAAGGGCCAGTTCCAGGAAGCTTGAATGATTCCCTGTGCCTGGGGATAGGTAAGAATCACAGTCGCTTCATCCTCCACTTTAGGATAAACTTCAGGCTTGATATGCTGCGTCACTGCCAAAACCGACGTGGGACGCTGCCCGTCCATGAACCAGGTAATCGTGCTCGCGCCGTAACAGCCGAAATCAATTAGCGCGCCGCCGCCATCCAGTTTTGGATCGGTCAACCAATCCAAAAATGCATCCGAACAACCGGTCTCCTTTGGACCTTTGTTTCCGGCGCAAACCACAATTTTTCGCACGTCGCCGATTCCGTGTTGGTCATGGACAATGGCATAGGCCGTTTGATTAGCCGGATACCAGGCCGTTTCATAATCCACAATGATATGAATGCCGCTTCTTTTTGCCGCCGCCGCAATCGCCAGTGCCTGTTCCATATTGATGGCCAGGGGCTTTTCCATCATCACATCAATGCCCCGCGCGGCGCAGGTTTCCACAACGTTGCCGTGTTCAAACGTGCTGGTGAAAACCGCTGCCGCTTGCGCGTTGGTTTTGGCAAGCAACTCATCGAGACTCGCGTAAAAAAAATTGGTGTTGAAATTAAAGAGTCTGGTGTAACGCGCCGTCAATTCACTGTTCGACTCCACAATGCCAACCAGTTGAACATCGTGCCGGCTCTCGGCGCGCTGGATAAAATCGCCGACCGCATCGTGGGCCAGGCCGATGATTGCGAGACGAATCGGAGGTTTGGCGTCTTGACACCGGGCAAAGCACGCCACAAAACAAAAAAGGAAAGTGACTGTAAATTTTTTCATAATCGGCCCAATGCCTGTCTGCTCCGAAGCAGGACTTGGCTCTGTTATCACCCTGATTATTGCGTTTTCAGAGCCTGTTTGCAACGACTTACAATACTTTTTCCGGAATTATCCCCTTTCCAATCCATTGACGTGCGTATCCCCGTTGTTAATGTTGGATTTTATGAAAATACGAATTATCACCGCCGGGATAATATTCGGCTTGTTGGTTTTAGGCGGTGGCTGTGCATCGCACGGCGCAAGACATTCAGCAGCAAGCCCGGCGATGGGGCAGCCTTGGAACCTCTCTCTGACCAACAACGCCACATTCGAGATGGTGTGGATTCCGCCGGGCACTTTTACCTTGGGTAGCGCGGTGTCGGATTCGCTGGCCAAACCCGATGAACACCCGCAAACCCAGGTGACCCTTACCAAAGGGTTTTGGCTGGGCAAGACCATCGTCACAATCGGACAATGGAAAAGTGTGATGGGTTTGGGCGTGCGCGGGCTATTAGGCAAAATGCTCCATGACGACACGCTTTATGACCTCGGCGGCAAAAAACAGGCCGTGCGCGACTTCATGCGATTCTCCCGTGACGCCGATCCCGGCCAATACCTGGCCAATGAGGACGACAACTTGCCCATGTATTTTGTCAGTTGGAACGATGCAATGGAGTTTTGCAAAAAATTAAATGAGCGCGAACGCGCCGCCGGACGCCTGCCGGAGGGGTATGGGTTTAATCTCCCCACCGAAGCACAGTGGGAATACGCCTGCCGCGCGGGTACGACGGACGATACCTATGCCGGGCCACTGATTGTGCCGGGACGCCACGCGTCTGTGCTGGACAACATTGCCTGGTATAATGCCAATAGTCCCGACGATTACATCGGCAGGGGTTTTAATGTTTCCGGTCGCACGGGCGGCCCGCATCCCGTCGCCCAAAAACAACCCAATGGCTTGGGTCTTTATGACATGGAGGGAGACATCTGGGAGTGGTGCCGCGATTGGTATGGACCTTATTCCGGCGGCAGTTTGACCGACCCCATCGGCCCGGCTACGGGCACTGACCGGGTGAACCGTGGCGGCAGTTTTGGCAGCGGCCCGCGGGATGAACGTTCGGCAAACCGCGCAAAAAATCCACCGGCGGAGGCCAGTGCTTACCGCGGATTTCGCCTCGCGCTTTGTCCTGTCCCATGAAGCCAACAACCATACACTTGTGAGGCTGGAAACCGGCTCACAACTTGTGCAAGCTGGCGCTTGTATATTTCCCATTGATATGCAGCTGGTTGTGGATTTCTTGACAAATGAACCGCTGGTTTCGGCCAAAAGAGAGCACGCCTGATGGAAAAACCAGGTGCGGCAAAGATGATCGTAATCATATATGGCGCCAATGCCGCCGCTGCCGATTTGGTTGCTAGGAATTGATGGAATAATTAGCCTAAAAGGCCGTGCGGATAATACGAGTTTTATGAAACGACCCATAACTTTTGGCCCGGGTGCGACCGGTGGTTACCGGCAGGCGTTCGATTCGGCCAGGCGTCTGACTCTTGTTGCATTGGTTCTTGGCCAGTCATTGTTGTCCGGCACTTTGATTGCGCAGATTACTGCACCGCGGGAACGGATCTCGATAGATGATGACTGGCGGTTTATGAAAGGCGACCCGCAAGGCAATACGGTGAACTTGCTTTACGATGTGCGTCCGCGGGGATGGGGGCGGCGCGGAGGCGGAGGTGTCCCTGCCGGCGAAACTCAAAGTCCGACGACGAATGTGGTTGCGCCAACTCCACCCGCAGTGATCAAGCAATGGATACTGCCAACGGGCAATGATTTCATAAATGATGCAAAACGTAAATTTGCGCGACCGGAAGGAAATCTGGGGGATGGGATTGCGTATGTGCAGGCAGATTTTGATGACAGTTCGTGGAGGCAGTTGAATTTGCCTCACGATTGGGGAATTGAAGGGCCGTTCCTGACTACCGGTGGCGGGAGCACCGGGCGGTTGCCGTTTTATGGAGTGGGGTGGTATCGGAAGAAATTGGCAATTCCAGCGGAGGATGCGGGCAGGTTGGTTTTCTTGGATGTGGATGGAGCCATGTCGTATGCGACCGTGTGGCTCAATGGCCGGATTGTCGGCGGGTGGCCGTATGGGTATGCGTCGTGGCGCGTTGACTTGACACCATATATAAAGCCGGGTCAGGTGAACCAGCTTGCGATCCGGCTGGATAATCCGCCTGATTCGTCAAGGTGGTATCCGGGCGGCGGTATCTATCGCAATGTATGGCTGGTCAAAACATCGCCGGTGCATATAGGACAATGGGGGACTTACTTGACCACGCCGGAAATATCTGCGGCCTCGGCGACTATCAATTTGGAGGTAACAGTTGACAACAATTCGAAGCAGAACACGGATGTCAGCGTGTCAACGGAGATTTTTTCCCTGGATGCCAATGGGGACAGGACGGGTGCCGCGGTGGCAGACATTGCCCCGGCAAAT
>JBEKBA010000123.1:0-7144 GCA_050015635.1 Verrucomicrobiota bacterium | reverse complement strand
CATTGCACAAATCCGCTCATTCACATTGCAATTGGGGCAATCGCTCGTCCAAAACGGTGGCTTTGAAACCGGCGATTTTTCACTTTGGACTTTCAGTGGCGATTACACACATTCCAATGGCGATTTTGAAAATGGAGTTGTCGGCGCCAACAACACCAGCGATGAAACCGGCACAAACTGGGTTCACTCCGGCGCTTACGGCGCGGCCTTCGGTCAGGCCGGCTCGCCCGCCTACCTTTCCCAGACGTTGACAACTCTGCCGGGACAGAGCTACCTGCTTTCATTCTGGCTGAACAACATCGGGGGCGCGACGCCCAACCAGTTTTTAGTGAACTGGAACACAAATTTCACCAGCACAAACACCCTTTTCGATCAAATCAACGTGCCCGCGCTCAACAATTGGACGAACATGCTGTTTATCGTCACTGCCACTGCCACCAATGCCGTGCTTCAATTCGGATTGGAGAATGACAATAGTTTTTTTGGCCTGGACGACATTGCCTTGCAACCCATTCCGACGCCTACGTTCAGCGCGGTTGTCGCAACGAACAATGCCATACAATTCACCTGGAACTCGCTGGCGGGGCTGATTTATCAGATTCAATACTCGACCAATCCTGCCCAGGCCGACTGGATCAATCTCGGCAGTTCCGTCACCGCAACCGGTTTCACTTTCACCGCCACCAATTCTATCGGGCCGGATACGCAACGTTTTTACCGCGTCCAATGGATGCATTAAGGCGATTAACGCTACCATCGCCTTGCCCCCCTTCATGAATGAAGTAACATGAGCGCGTGACCGATTTGCTGCAGCGCGTCGAACAAAACATCCAGAACCACAGGCTAATCAAACGCAACCGGCGGATTTTAGCTGGCGTTTCCGGCGGCCTGGATTCAATAACGCTGCTGCACGCGCTGCAAAAAATTTCCACGCGGCAAAAATGGAAAATTGTCGTCGCCCATTTCAATCATCAACTGCGCGGACGCGCCAGCGACGCGGACGAGAAACTCGTCCGTAAAACCTCGGCGGCAATGAATCTGTCCGCCGTTGTTGAACGCGCAAACGTAAGGGAATTTGCACGAAAATCAAAGCTCTCAATTGAAATGGCCGCGCGAAAGTTGCGCCATGAATTTTTTGCGCGGGTTGCAAAAAAACGAAAAATCCACGTCGTCGCGCTCGCGCATCATGCCGACGACCAGGTGGAACTTTTTTTCCTGCGCCTTTTGCGCGGCGCGGGCGGGGAAGGTCTGGCTGGAATGAAATGGCGTTCGCCCTCGCCAGCGGACAAAAAAATCATCCTCGTCCGGCCATTGCTCGACGTGACAAAAAGCGAGCTGCACGGGTTCGCCCGCGAAAATAAAATCCATTTTCGCGAAGACGCGACGAATGTTTCGCCGGACGTTCCGCGCAACCGTGTTCGAAATGAATTGCTGCCGCTGCTCCGCGAAAATTATCAGCCGGGGCTGGCCAAAACAGTTTTGCGATTGATGGAAATCGTGGGCGCGGAATCCGGCATGGTTGGCAAACTCGCGGAACAATGGCTGAAACAACACCAGCCGGATTTTAAAAATCTGCCGGTGGCCGTTCAGCGACGCGTCCTGCAATCGCAACTGGCCGCGCACAACGTGCCGGCGGATTTTGAACTGGTCGAACAACTTCGCGGGTCAGCGAACCAATTTGTCAGCGTCGGTGCCGGATTGTCCGTTGCGCGCGACACGGCGGGCGCGGTGAAATTGCAGGCGCAGCAAACAACCCGCTTCAACGCGGACGAATTGACGGTAAATCTGACAAATGCGAAAAGGTGGACGGAATTCGCAGGAATTCACGTGAATTGGCAGTTTAACCCGGTCAAAAAATTTGTCCGGCCACAATACAAAAGGTCGCGTGAATTTTTCGACGCGGACAAGGTTGGAAATGAAATCATATTACGCCATTGGCGCGCGGGCGACCGATTTCAACCGATTGGTTTGAAATCGGCGGCAAAACTTCAGGACTTATTCACGAATGCAAAGATTCCGCGCGTTCGCCGGAGTCGTTTGATCGTTGCAGCGACGAGAGACGGCGAGATTTTTTGGGTTGAGGGATTGCGGATTTCGGAAAATTTCAGGCTGACGCCGCGGACAAAACGTCGCTTAATCTGGCGTTGGCAACGAATCGACGAATAACGGCTTGATTCCAAATTTCAATACCCTTTCACTTTCCAAACGCGTTCGGGAAAGTTCTTTACACCGATACCGGGCGCAACTAGAATTCCCTGTTATTATTGATATTGGAAATTATGGAAGCGAAGACGAAAACGATTGAACAATTCAAGACGCACGCCAAGGACACGGGTTCGGCTGACGTGCAGGTTGCGCTGCTAACGCAGCGGATCAACCATTTGACCGAGCATTTGCAGACCAACAAAAAAGATCACAGTTCGCGCCGCGGATTGTTGATGATGGTCAGTCAGCGCCGCCGTCTGCTGGAATACCTGCAGAACATTGATTTGACCCGCTATCAAACGGTCACGAAGAAATTGAAGCTGCGCCACTAAATTTTTGCGGAGAGGCGGCTTTGGTTTTCACCCGCCGCACTTCGCTTTCAGATTTGAGCCGGAAACGCGAACGGCTCGTTTCTCAAACCAAACTTCGCGAATAGAATAATCCGTTGCCTCCGAGTGATTTCATTCAGTCCCGAACGATTCGGGATTCACTGAAGTTTCTCCGGCGGCAGCGGGCAAGTTAATATGCCAGAAAACATAACCGCCCCGCTGGGCGACAAGCAGATCATCATCGAAACCGGCAAGCTTGCCAAACAGGCCGACGGCGCCGTAACCGTCCAACTCGGCGAAACCATCGTCATCGTGGCCGCCGTGGCCGCGACCAAGGCCAAACCCGGTCAGGATTTTTTTCCGTTGACCGTTGACTACCGGGAAAAGGCCGCCGCCGCCGGAAAATTTCCGGGCGGTTACTTCAAGCGCGAGGGCCGGCCGACGGAAAAGGAGATTCTCACCTGCCGACTCACCGACCGTCCAATCCGCCCGTTGTTCCCGAAAGGCTGGTATAACGAAGTGCAGGTTCAGACCGTGGTGTTAAGCGCGGACGGTGAAAATGACCCCGATATTTTGAGCATCATCGGCGCGTCCGCCGCGTTGATGGTCAGCGATATTCCGTGGGCCGGTCCGCTCGGGGCGGTGCGCGTTGGCCGCGTGAACGGAAAATTCATCGCCAACCCGACCCACGCCGAAATGAAGGAGAGCGATCTCGATCTCGTTTATGTTGGCAACGAAAAGGACATTGTGATGTATGAAGGCGCGGCCAGGGAAATTACCGAAGTTGATTTCAACGAGGCGTTGAAATTTGCCCAGGAAGCCTGCCTGCCGCTGATTGCCGCGCAAAAAGAATTGGTCGCGAAAGCCGGCAAAATGAAACGTGAAATCACGCTCAACATCGTCCCGGACGAAATCCTTCACGAAGCCAGGAAACTCGCCGGCGACCGTTTTGTCCCGGCCTTGCTCACGCCCGGAAAGCTGGCGCGCGAAAACGCCTGCAAAACGATTCAGGACGAAGTCGGCGCGAGGCTCATCGAAAAATTCGGCGCGGAAAAAGTCACGGAATTCGTCATCAAGGACGCTTTTTACTATATCCAAAAGGAAGCCGTTCGCAGCCTGATTTTGAAGGATGGCAAGCGACTTGACGGTCGTGGATTTGATGTCGTGCGCCCGATTTTCAGCGAAGTCGGCATTTTGCCGCGCGCACACGGTTCAGCGTTGTTCTGTCGCGGCGAAACGCAGGCCGTCACGCTCGCCACACTTGGCACGGGCGACGACACGCAGGAATTTGATTCCTACACCGGCGGCGAGACCGAGAAGAAATTTATTTTGCATTACAATTTTCCGAATTTCTCCGTCGGCGAAACCGGTCGCATCAGCGGTCCGGGTCGGCGCGAAATCGGCCACGGCGCGCTCGCCGAGCGTTCCATTGAGCCGATGATTCCGCTCGATACTTATCCGTATGCGGTTCGCATCACGAGCGAGATTATGGAATCGAACGGCTCGACTTCGATGGCGAGCGTTTGCGGCGGCACACTGGCGCTCATGGATGCAGGCGTCCCGATGATTCGTCCGGTGGCCGGCATCAGTGTCGGCATCTGCACCGAATACAGCGGTGAAAAAATTTCCCAATACCAACTGCTTACCGACATCATCGGCTGGGAAGATCACTATTGCGACATGGACTGCAAAATCGCGGGAACGGAAAAAGGCATCACGGGTTTTCAATTGGATTTGAAATTGAAAGGTTTGCCACACACGCTCATGGCCGAGACAATTGAGAAAGCCCGCGTCGCGCGGATGCACATTCTTGCTGAAATGGCCAAGACACTGGCCGAACCACGCAAGGAATTGAGCAAATACGCGCCGCGCATCGAAGTCGTCCGCATCAACCCGGAAAAAATCGGCGCGCTCATCGGTCCGGGTGGCAAGAACATCAAACGCCTCGTTGAGGAATCCGGTTGCGAGATCAACATTGAGGACGACGGCACGGTGAATATTTTCTCTGTATCACCGGAAGGCATGAAAATCGCGAAGGACGCCATTACCGGCATGACTGCGGAGGCCGAAATCGGGAAAACATATCGGGGCAAGGTTGTCACCGTAAAGGAGTTCGGAGCGTTCGTCGAATTTTTGCCGGGCAAAGATGGCCTGGTTCACATCAGTGAACTGGCGAATTTCCGCGTCAAAAAAACCGAGGACATAGTCAAGGTCGGCGACGAAATCACCGTTAAATGCCTCGGAGTGGATGAAAAGGGCCGCGTGCGCCTTTCGCGCAGAGCCGCAATGGAAGAGCGCGACCAGGAAATGGTTGAGAAAAATTAGCGAATTTTTAAATTTCAAGCGCGAATGGTTTACACCCGTTCGCGTTTTTAATTTTAACGCAAAAGTTACAACGGGTTTGACTAGGTCGCAAAGCAACCGTAGATTCACGGGCGAATGCTGGTTGCTCAATCAAAGGTGGCGGGTGCGGAAGTCGCTGAACCGCCAAGCGTCAACCCGAATTGTTCCCGGAAAAATCTTGTGGAACCGGTGGAGCCTTTTCTTCAAGCGGTCACGAAGCGACTCGTCCAGCAGGTCAGCGAATTCGATCCGCAAATCGTTCCCTACGCCGAATACGCGCTGGATGGCAGCGGCAAACATTTGAGACCGACGCTTGTCGCGCTGGCGGGCAATGCCGTCGGCAAAGTCGGCGACGCGCACATCACGGCGGCGGTCATCATTGAAATGGTGCATCTGGCCACGCTCGTTCATGACGACGTGATGGACGAAGCGGAAATCCGGCGCGGCCAGCCCACGCTGGCGGCGAACTGGGGAAATGAAATCGCCGTGCTCTTTGGTGATTGCCTGTTTGCGCAGGCGTTGAAACTGGCGGCCAGTTTTCCCACGCCGGAAGTTTGCCGCGCGGTGGCAATGGCGACGAACACGGTTTGCACCGGCGAAATTTTACAGACGCAGCATCGGCGCAAATTTCAAGTTTCACGCCGCGATTATTTCCGCGTCATCGAAATGAAAACCGCCGAATTGTTCACGCTCTCGTGTGATTTAGCGGCGTTTTTGAACAATGCGAAAGCGGAGTTGCATGCGGCGTTGCGCCAATTCGGCGCGGCATTCGGCACGGCGTATCAGGTTTATGATGATTGTGTGGATTTGTTCGGCTCAGAAACGGCGGCGGGCAAATCGCTCGGCACGGATTTGGCGAAGGGAAAATTGACCTGGCCGGTTTTGCTCGCGTGGGAACGCGCGAATGCCCGCGACCGCGCGCATCTGGAAAATATAATTGGAAACTGGCAACCGGAAAATTTTCCCGCCGTGAATGAATTACTCGTCAAATACGATACCTTCGAGCCATCGCTGGAAGTCATCGCCAATTATTTGGAGCAGGCACGAAAGGCGCTGCGCGTTTTGCCGGAAAACAGCGGACGCACGGGGCTTTTTAATTTAACGGAATATTTGGCGCAACAAACCGGCGTTTTGACGGTTTGTAACTAAGTGACCATGATTATGGCCGAAACAGCCGAACGCAAAGATTCGGAATTGCCCACATCAGACGGGGAAATAGAACTGGTGCGGCGCGCGCGGTGCGGCGATTTGGAAGCTTATGACGTACTCGTCAAACGTTATCAAGAGCGTATCTTCGCGACGATTTACCACATGACTTCCAACCACGAGGACGCCAACGACCTTGCGCAGGAATCGTTCATCAAGGCGTTTCAGGCGTTGAAATCATTCAAAGGCGGCTCCAGTTTTTACACCTGGCTTTACCGGATTGCGGTCAACAAGACGATCAATTTTCTCAAGCAGCGCAAAAATCGCAGGCACATGAGCCTCAACGATTTAGATTTCAACGCCGAGCATGACCCTGATTTAATGGCCTTGATTTCCGACAATACACCGCGTCGCGCGGCGGGTTTGACGGAGTTACAGGAAAAATTGAACGCGGCATTGATGAAATTGTCTGAACCCCATAGACTGGTTGTTGTTCTGCACGATGTGCAGGGACAGTCGCATGAAGAAATTGCGAAAGTCATGGACTGCAACATCGGCACAGTGCGGTCGCGGTTGTTTTACGCGCGACAACAATTGCAGGGCTATCTGGCCGATTACTTGAAATAACTATGAGCGAAAGTGAGAACAACTTTGAAATGCTGCGGCGTCTGCTGGCGCTCAAGCGGCATGAAATTCCGCCACCGGGTTATTTCAACCATTTTTCCGGCGAAGTAATTGGACGCATTCGGGCAGGCGAGGCCAGTGCGCCGGCCAGCATATCTGAACAACTCTTTGCCGAAGCCCCGTGGTTGATGAGATTGCTCCAAGTGTTTGTATTCAAACCGGCATTTGCAGGTGCGTTTGCCTCGATGCTTTTTTTACTGCTGGTGTTCGGAATCATTTTTGCGGACCGACCCGATTCCGCGCCGCAACCGCTTTTGCAGGCGGTGGCGCAAAATGACGGCGGCAACCCGCAGCTTGCGGTCGTATCACCAATGACTTTGCCGGATACAACCGTTCATACCGGAATTATCGCCAGCACGAACCCGGTGTTGAGCCTTCAACCCGTGGCGTCGCTCTTTGGCCAGCAAAATCCGCTGGTGATGCCCGTGGACTTTTCC
>JBEKBA010000122.1:0-7217 GCA_050015635.1 Verrucomicrobiota bacterium | reverse complement strand
TTTCGGTTGTAATTATAATCGTTCCAACTTTCGCCGTGCTGTTTTGGCGCATGGAAATCGAAGAGGCCGCGTTGCTCGAATCTCTTGGCGAGCCATATCGTGGTTACATGAAAAGAACGAAGCGCCTGATTCCGATGATTTATTGAAATCCGCCTAACAACGTGCTGGAGCCCACGGCCACTCCTCTTGAGTTTTCGGTTGAGTTATGATATTTGAGAGTCATAACTGCATTGCTGTGTCGGCCGCCGGTGGCCATGGTTCAGCTTTCTGCGTTTGGCGCTCTCGGCTACGCTCCCACAAACCGCGAATGGGACGCTTGCGTTTATCCAACACCTTGCTGTATGTTGCGTGGCGATGTTGCTTTGGACTAACGATTATGCGTTTGGCGCTATGGCTTCCCGTGTCACCGGATTGCATGGCGTAACTCTAGCACAGAGTTAATATCCAACTGGTGAATCAGTCGTAAGTTGTTGTGGATAAGGTTGCCCGCGTGGCGGAATTGGCAGACGCGCTAGATTCAGGTTCTAGTGAATAAAATCGTACAGGTTCAAGTCCTGTCGCGGGCACCATCTTCAATACAACGCTTAAGTCCTTGATTAACATCCTCCTTCACCCTCATTAACCCTCATTCCACTGTTTTATTGCGTGTTTTGTTCGCCCAACCTCTCGCCGGTAAAATCCCCTGGGTTGCAACCGCCCTCTACCCCGATGCGGCACCGCTGCAATGCCCCTGCGCGCCATCTTTTTTTGGGCATCTAGCGAACAGACTTCTTTAGACCATCAATTGGAGCATCTTTGCACACTTGGCTGGAATTTCATGCCGCGCTCGGTGCGACGATCGGTCAGTCAAGCCGCAAATGATTTTTTGCCCGCCGGACAAATCGTCGCCAACATTCGCAACCTGAAGTATCAAGAAATGTTTAACCGACGGCAGCCAGCTGGTTTATGCCGGTCCCGCTGGTGATTTTATAAGCCGAACACGAGGTGGAAACGGTGGTTTTCATGGCTGCCTTTTCGAGCGCCTTTTTCAATTCATCCTTGTCCACTGGCTTGGCAATGTAATCATCCATGCCCGCAGCCAGGCAGAGGTCGCGGGCACCTTGCATCGCATGAGCAGTCATCGCAATGATTTGTGCGGGAGGTAAATTCTGCTCCATTTCCAATTCACGAATTTTCCGGGCAGCCTCGTAACCATCCATCTCCGGCATCTGGCAATCCATGAGGATGACGCCGTATTTCTCCCGTTGCCAGGCTTCAACGGCTTCGCGTCCATTGGCCACGATATCCACATTGTAACCAAGTTTGTTGAGCTGTTTCATCCCAACAAGTTGGTTGATTTTATTGTCTTCAGCCAAAAGGACGCGGTTGCCGTTTGAATCGGTGAAAGATTCAGTGGCGGCGGGGGCGTTGTTGGAACATTCGGACCTGGCTGAACGATTGACCGATGGGATGCCCAGTTTTTGTTTGGCAAATGGAATGTCGAATAAAAACGTCGAGCCTTTTCCCAAAGTGCTGGTGACGTTGATGGAGCCGCCCATCAATTCAACAATCCTGCGGCAAATGGCCAGTCCCAAACCGGTGCCGCCAAACCGGCGTGTGGTGGAAGTGTCTGCTTGCGTGAAAGATCGAAATAAATTTTTCTGGGCTTCTTCCGGTATTCCGATACCGGTATCACGAACGGCGAACTGCAATTTGATTTCCCCGTCCGTTTCGCCAAGCTGCATTATCTCAAGGGAAACTGTCCCCTTGTCGGTGAATTTGACGGCGTTGCCAAGCAGGTTCAGAAGAACCTGCCGGAGCCTTGAAGAATCGCCCACCACCTGCGTCTGGACTTCTTCATTAATGACATAGCTTAATGCAAGCCCCTTGGCTTCTGCTCGCGGAGAGAACAGTTCGATGGAATTTTTCACCGTCTCTTGCAGATCAAACCCCAATTTTTCAAATGTCATTTTACCCGCCTCAATTTTTGAAAAATCGAGAATGTCATTGATGATGGACAGCAAGGAATCGGCGCTGATTTTAATTGTCCTGGAAAATTCGCGCTGTTCATGAGTCAAATTGGTGTCAAGCAGCAGATCAATCATGCCAATGACGCCATTCATCGGCGTGCGGATTTCGTGGCTCATGTTGGCGAGAAATTCACTTTTGGCCTTGCTGGCAACGAGCGCAGCTTCGGCCATTTTCTGGGTTTTTTCCGTTGCCAGCATCAACAGGCGATTGGCTGACATCAAGTCTGCATTTGTGTTTTCCAATGCGATGGTCCGTTCATGCACCATTTTTTCCAGATCGTCCAGGCGGAGTTTTGCCTGCTGGTATAGCCGCCATTTCTCAGTCATCGAGATGGCCAGTTGCAGGACTTCGACATTGTCGAAAGGCTTTTTTAGAATGATCAGCCGGTCGGAGTAGCCGAGTTTTTTCAGCATCTCTTCCCACGAATAATCCGAATAAGCGGTGCAGATGACGACTTGCAGGTCGGGATACTTTTGCCAGATTTTTGCCGTGGTTTCGACGCCGTCCCATCCGGGCGGCATCCGAACGTCCACAAAGGCCAGCGCATAAGGATGATTATCCTGAAGACTTTTCTCGATTAAATTAAATCCTTCCTGTCCCTGAAATCCGGAATCAATCTGGAATTCCGGCAGTTCAATTTGTGCTGTCGCCTCGCCAAACAAAGCGGCTTCAGTTTCGACTAAATTGTTCGACGGAGCCTTTGGTCTGGTTAGTATCTTGCGAAAATCTTCGTGGATGGCCTTGTTGTCATCAATCACGAGAATCCGATGATTTTTATTTGGGTCGAGATTCATAGGTTCGCCTTTTCCCGTTGGGTTGGCAGTTCGAGCGTGAAGGTGGCTCCCCGCTCCGGGCCTTCGCTGAAGGCCGCAAGGTTTCCGCCCATTTCCTTTGCGGCCAAAGCGCCGCTGTGCAGGCCAAAACCGTGGCCGTTTTTCCTGGTGGTGAATCCGTGGTTGAAAATCCGGGTCAGATTTTCCGCCGGAATGCCGATACCGTTATCAATGACTGATATTTTAATTCGTCCATTTCCATTCGTCACGCGCAGAACGATTTGTTTGTCTGGTTTTTCCGAATCATCGCAGGCGTATTTGGCGTTGCGAATGAGGTTCACCAAAACTTGCAGCACTTTGTGTTTTTCCACCAAAACAGGCGGTGTTTCGGAATATTCGCGAAGCAAATTAATCTGATGACGTTCCATGGCTCCGACGTTCATCCGAAGGGCGTCTTCCACCAAATCAACGATGGGCAAGGACTCCAGGATGCCGGTAGTTTTGGCGTAGCTTTGTTGCATGGCAACAATATCCATGATATGTTCGATGTTCTTTTGCAGCCGGGCAAGTTCATTTAAAACGGCGGTTTGTTCGCCGGCCAGATGCTCGGCCAGCTGTGCCAGATACCCGGGCAACTGTTTGCCTTTGGAATCGTTGGTGATGAAATCACCCAGGTCCGCCTCGTGTTCGCGCAGCAAAGCGACAACTTTGGAAAGGTTTGCCGCTTTGGACTTCCTAAGGCTGTCAGCAACACAAGAGGACGCGACATTGACGCTATTGAGTACATTGCCGACATTGTGAAGAACACTGGTGGCCACTTCAGCCATTCCAGCCTGACGCGAGGCGTTCATAAGCTGTTTATGTACCTGATCGAGTTTGGCTTCAGCCTCCTTGATGGCCGTGATATCGCGGCCAATCCCGACGAGGCCAATGATGTTGCCGGCGGTATTGCGCCAAGGAACTTTGGTCGTGAGCAGCCAGAATTCTTCACCGTTGGGCCGCACCGCCTTTTCCTCGCGGTTGACGATCTTCCGGCCTTTCTGAAGCACCAATTGATCATCCTGAAAAAATTTCTCAGCAATCTCTTTTGGAAAAAGATCGAAATCGGTTTTGCCCAAGGCCTCAGTTTCGATTTTACAACCATAATTCTTCAAATCGGCTGAATTGGCCAACACTTTTCGAGCGGCAGCATCCTTGGCGTAAATTGCATCGGGCAGGTTTTCAATCACCGTCCGCAACAAGTCACGCTCGTAGGCTGGTTCGGCTTGAACTGGTTTGCGTTGGGTAATGTCACTGACATTGTCCAAAATTGTGACATCCGAATCCGCAACTGCTGCCACGTGGTCTTCTGCGGTGTTATTTTTCACGTTTTCAGCCGCCGCAATAATTGTGCCGTTTGATTGCTCGCTGTTTCGAAATGAGTACTAGAAGGTTAAATCTGTCTCCAGAACGGCCATAAACTGGCCAAGCGTAAGTCATTTATTACGCGCGCAATGCACGGTGATTTGACAAGCCAACGTTGAACTTAAATTACGCACGGTGCAAGAATCGCGTCGGTCATGCCGTGGACAATTTTTTTGTCGGCGGGAACAAGGGTCGCCAGCACACCGCCGAGTTGCGAACGCGCAGCATCGCCTTCACCGGAAACAAAATAATACGGACACAGCCGTGCGCGTCCTTGCATCGGCACGACGACGTTCTTTTCAAAATCAAACCAGCTTGCCCCGACGAGCGTGGGCTTTTGGTAACGCTGCAAAACACTTGGCGACTTTTCAAAATTCGCCAGCGCGGTATCCACGGCCTTTGCCCAATCTTCGTGCGACAAATCGTTTCCGAGAAAAACTCCACGAGCACCCCATGCGTTTTCCGAAAAGCCGGAAACTTTTAAAATCAAATCGCGCTCCTTTTTCGAAAGCGTTTTGAGTTGTTGCCAGTCAGTGAGATTCAATTCGGGAATCGCCGCGTGCGGCGACAACGGCAGCGGATCAACAATCCATGTGTAAGGCACGACTTTCCTGAGCTGGTTCGAAAATTTTTCACCGAGTTCCTGCCGCCAGAAATTTTGCAGATTCCGATTCCATAAAAGCGCGAACAACATCTTCTCCTCAAATATCGGCTTCGGTGGTGGCGTGAGACGAATTCGCTTTTCGGCGGCAAGTTCAAAAATCCGTTTCGAGTTCGCCACATTCGCCAGATCGAACAGTTCAAAGAAGCGATAAACCGCATCGTCATCAGCAAAATCCATGAATTGCGAATCATGAATCGTAAATCGTGAGCCGAGTCGTTCCGCAAGCCACAACATCTCCGGCCTGTAGGTTGCCGCTTCTTCAGATATAATGACATAAACGTGTTTCGCGTCGCCAAAGATGGATTCAAATCCGCGCAACATTCCGTCCGCGCCGCCGAAAATCTCGCGGGAACGATGGCTTGTCGCCGTCCCTATATTGTCCGCTGACGTTTCTGAAGTTTGGGACGGCAAAACGCCGTCCCTTCCAAGTTTGGAATACGTCTGGTTTAGCCAAGCTGTAAGACCAATGCCGCCGGGGACGGAATCCAATTCCGTAATGCTGATGCCGGTTTCAGTCAACAAAACGTCGGGGCGAATCACGCGTGGCACTTCGTTTTTGAAAGCGGGCGAACGTTGAAGTTCAATTAGCTCGCGCGATTTACCCAAATCAAGCCAGTGTGCGACCCATTCCGGCTGTTTGCCTTCGACACTCCGGCGGTAAAGTAAATTGACCGCGCGATAAAATTGCAGCAGCACGCGCCCAAGTGATTCGATTTCTTTCGCCAGTTTTTCGCCGAGCGGAAATGGCGCGGGGGAAATGCGCCAGTCGAGGCCGGCAAAAAGCCCTTCGGATGGCAATTGTTCGCGGACAAACCGCGCAGCATCAGCTGCAGATTTTGTTTCGGAAGAGATGGCATCCACGCACATGACGATAAACTTTGAGATGTTCAGCGTCAAAAGGGAATGACGGCAAAGCTTTTGTGCTGACCTGTGGAACGGCCAGTTTTCAATGGTTACTCAACAAGCACCGATAATAAGCAAAGTTTTTCCCATTAGTAGTTTGGGACAAATTATACTAAAAATGCATAGGCGTATCCTTTTCATGTCAGAAGGTTGCCACTCAAGTTCGCACCTGACCATTGCCGATGCCAATCCATTTGTAGCTCGTTAATTCTTCCAGGCCCATTGGGCCACGCGCACCGATTTTATCAGTGCTGATGCCGATCTCCGCGCCCATGCCGAATTCGCCGCCATCTGTAAAACGCGTGGAGGCATTCCAATAGACCGTCGCCGAATCCACTTCGGCGAGAAATTGTTTCGCGCGCGACCCGCTTTTTGTGACGATGCCATCCGAGTGCGCCGAACCGTAATGATTGATGTGACAAATCGCTTGCTCCACTCCGTCCACGACGCGCACGTTCAAGATATAATCGTTGTATTCGGTGAACCAATCCTGCTCGGAAACAGTTTTCAGTTTCAGGTTTTCGGTTTTCAGCTTAGAAAGCGCAGCGAAGCTGGCGGAATCACAGCGTAATTCGACTTTTTTTTTCGCGAGCTTCGGCGCAATCTGCGGCAGAAATGCTGCCGCAATTGCCTTGTCCACGAGCAGCGTTTCCATCGCGTTGCAAACGGCCGGGCGCTGGACTTTTGCGTTCAGCGCGATTTCTCCGGCCATTTTTAAATCTGCTTCCGCGTCTACAAAAATGTGGCAGACGCCTTTGTAATGTTTGATGACGGGAACTTTTGAGCATTCGGCCACGGCGCGAATGAGATTTTCTCCACCACGCGGCATACATAAATCCACATAATGCGTGAGGGAAAGTAATTCTTTGATGGCGTCGTGATCCGTTGTCGAAACGACTTGAATCGCATGTTCAGGAAATTTTGCGAGCGTTTTTTTTCCAGCCTCAATCATTATTTGCGCGATGACTTGATTTGAGTTCAACGCTTCTTTCCCGCCGCGCAGAATCGTGGCGTTGCCGGATTTCAAACAAAGGCTCGCCGCATCCGCCGTCACGTTCGGACGCGATTCATAAATGATGACCACGACGCCAATGGGCACGGAAATTTTTTGTAGTTTCAACCCGTTTGGCCGGACGCGTTCGTCCAGAATTCTTCCAACGGGATCAGGCAACGCCGCGACTTCTCGCAAACTTTTTGTCATTTCTGAAATTCTTTTGTCGTCGAGTCTCAACCGGTCAAGCATCGCGGACGATAAGCCGCTTTTCGCGCCGAATTCCATGTCAAGCGCATTGGCTTGCTTGATGGCTGATGTGTTTTTTTTGAGCGTGTCGGCCATCGCTAGCAGACAATCATTTTTCTCGCGCGTGGTCAGTTTCGCGAGTTCGCGTGACGCAGCTTTGGCTTGTCTGGCCAATCGCGTCATTTGTTCGTTCAAATTCATGGCGGCGGAAAATTCCGAGTAA
>JBEKBA010000121.1:0-7221 GCA_050015635.1 Verrucomicrobiota bacterium | reverse complement strand
CATCCCCCATCCCCGCGCCGTCAGGCGCATTGGCCCCCCGCAAGGGGCATCCGTGTCCATCTGTGTTAATCCGTGTCTGCTTTTTATAATTGGATGCACCGTCACGCTGCTTCGTGAAATTTGGAGTTTCATGATTGCATTTGCGCCTGCCAGACTGTCATGGTAAAACATCTTAACTTTTTATGAACCGCTATAATCCTCTCTCACGCGTTCTGTTTGTGGCTGGCATCGGCTTGTTTGCCGCCGGTGCCCGGGCCCAGACCCCTGCCAACGATGAACCTTACAAAATTGTCAACACGGTTCAGACCATGGGCTCGGGCCGGATTGACTATGTTTATGCCGACAACGACGACCGCCAGCTTTATATCCCGCGCGGCAATCAGGTTCTCGTTTTTGATCTCGATACACTCAAGCCGGTCGGCTCCATTAGCAATGCCCGGGCGCACGGCGTGGCGGTTGACCCCCTGTCGCAGCACGGCTTTTGCAGCAGTAGCCCCGTCGTGATGTGGAATACAAAAACGCTGGCCACGATCAAAACCATTGACGTGCAGGGCCGACCCGACGGCATCCTGTTTGAACCTCTGAAAGAGCAGGTTTATGTATTTAGCCATATCGCTCCCAACGCTACCGTGATTGACCCAAAAGACGGCTCAATCGTCGGCACCATTGACCTCGGCGGCGCGCCGGAACAAGCGCAAAGCGACGGCCAGGGACATCTGTATGTTGACCTCGAAGATCAGGACAAGATCGCCGTCGTGGACGTGAACACTCTCACCGTGACCACCAACTACAACCTTGGCGGCAAGGGCGGCGGGCCGGGCGGTCTCGGTCTCGACGCGAAGAACCACATCCTGTTCGTCATGTGCCACCAACCGGCCACCTGTGTCGTGTTGAGTGCCGGTGACGGAAAGATTCTGGCCACCCTGCCCATTGGCAACGGCACGGATGGCGGTGGGTTCAATCCCGCCACCATGGAAGCCTTCAGTTCGCAGGGCGATGGCACGTTGACCATCATCAAGGAAACCAGCCCGACCGGATTTGGCGTCGAACAGACCGTGACCACCCGGGCGCGCGCCAAGACCTGTACGCTCGATACTAAAAATAATCAGATCGTTTTGATTGCCACGGAACGCCCGGCGACACCTCCAGCGGCAGCCGGCACAAATGCGATGGGCACACCACCGTTGAGTTATCAGTGGACATTTAACACCACGAACATTGCCGCCGCAACTTCTCCGGCGGGCATGACAAACCAACCTGCTGGTGGTGAACGACGTGGCGGACGCGGCTACAGCGGTCCCGCCATGCTCGATATCCTCGTTGTGGGAAAGTGAAAGGGAAAACGATCCGCATCGCGAATTGAAAACCGCCGGGCGAATGGACGGTGTCAAAATCATCACGCTCGCCGTATACCTGAATTTAATTCTGGCAACGCGCACGTTTGCTGGCCCGCCGTTTTTGACCGACGACCCGGGGCCAACGGATTATCAACATTGGGAAAACTACCTTTTTGCCACTGGCGACCATGAGAACGGCCATTACACCATCTACGGCCCGGCACTGGAAATAAATTATGGCGTTCTGCCCGACACCCAACTGTCTTTGAGTGTGCCCCTGACCACGATTGGCGGTGGCGGTGCGCCGACCGTTTCCGGTTTGGGCGACGTGCAATTGGGCCTCAAATATCGTTTCCTGCATGAAACCAATGGCTGGCCTCAAATATCGTTCTATCCCGCCGTCACCCTACCCACGGGTGACGCCTCTCGTGGTCTGGGCAACGGTCGGGCCTGGTTTCAATTTCCTTTCTGGCTGCAAAAGAGTTGGGGGCCATGGACGACTTACGGCGGCGGGGGTGTGGCCTTGAATTCCGCGCCCGGCCAGCGCGATTATCCTTTCGGAGGCTGGTTGTTGCAGCGCGATTTCGGCGAACATCTCACGCTGGGCGGTGAATGGTTTGCGCAAGGCCGGGACATGGATGATGACAAGGGATTTGTCGCGCTTAATTTCGGCGGTTCATACAAGTTCACCGACCATTTCAGTGTGCTGGCAAGCGCGGGACACAGCATCGCTGGCCAGGAACACTTGCTCTGGTATTTCGCGCTGGGCTGGACCTGGTAATTGGGTGCAGCGTCACGCTGCCTGTCCGCAAGTACCGCTGCGCTCCCGTTTTTTAGTTCCCGATTTCCTGGACCCCATCCCCCATCCCCGCGCCATCGGGCGTCAAATGATCCGCTAGGCATCATGTTTTGCATCACCTGTCTTACGTTTGCAACAACTGGCGAAGCCGATAATGGCAAATACCAGCCAAACCATATAAACCGGAAACCAGTTCGACCACCATTGGTCTGAAAAATACTTCGCCGATGCCATCTTCCACACAAGCAACGCGACTAAATTCAAGCCTATCGTGATCGTCAGCCCAACCAATCCGATTATTTTGGATGTTTTCATATTTTTCTGTGTGTGATGATGCCTGACGACCAAAAACTGAACCACGCCGGAGTCTTTGCAGACGGCCACCTGATGTCAAGCCGCGCGCCACGCCGACCATAATCGGGTGCAGCGTTACGCTGCCCGTCCGCAAGCACCGTCGCGCTACCGTTTTTTGTTCCCGATTTCCTGGACCCCATCCCCCATCCCCGCGCCATTAGGCGCAATGGCCGCCCCGCAAGGGGCATCCGTGTCTGCTTTTTATAATTGGGTGCAGGGTCACGCTGCCCTTCACTCAATGGTACTGGCGGCGACGACGCCATTCATACAATATTGCGCCCGCGCTCATCATCAAGAGCGAGGCCGACGCAGGTTCCGGGGCTGGTTCCGCCATCACCGTGAGTTCGTCCACGTTAGCCGGGCTTCGGGAGTAAATGGCAATCGTGTTGAATACCGGTGCAAGGCCGGTATACGTTGCATTGGGTGCCGTCGGATTTTGGTAATTAAATGTTGAGAGGTTCGGATTGACCCACATCATGGTGGTGTCGTTTTGATAATCAATTTGAGCGACGACGAGGTTCAGAGCCGACAGGCTTGCGGAACTGGATGACGAGCCGTCGGAGGCGGGTTGAAGCGAGGTATTAAGGATGGACATGACGGTTCCGTAGGTTCCGCCATTACCGCCAAATCCACCGGTCAAGGTGCCGGAATCAAAGAGACGGATATTGGGAGTGCCCCCGCCGCTGCTTGAACCAAACTGGCTGAGGAATTGAATATAAACCACGCCGCTGTTAATCAGGAAAAGGGAGCGGGAATCCTCGCTGATACCGTTGCCGCCGGAGCCATAAACAATGCTTCCGCCACTGGTGGTCAAACCTGAATAGGTCATCCCGGTCGCACTCACGTTAAAACTGGCACCTACGGAGTAGTCATTGGTCCAGGAAGTTGTCCACCCCGTTCCGCCATTCTGTCCCGCCAATGACCCAACGCTGTAATTAAAGCCATCGTAAGCGACGGTAGTCAACTGGGCATGACTCGTTACACAAACCGCAAGGCTGAAAATGATGGCAAGGATGCTTCTTGAGGACGCAACAAAACATCCGGGCCTATGGTCAGCCTGATTTTGGCGAAACAGCCCGCGGCTGGTTTTCATCATAGGTCAGCCAAAATAGCAAATAATGTGCCGGTTCGGCACTTATATTTATCAATCCACTGTCAAAGATGGATTAACATGATGCTTTTTCGAACGATACTGGTCGTGTTCTAGAAATGGACAAATGTATCTGCCTGCTTCCGAAGAACTGTGTAAAAGCCATCCGGCGTCGGCTCCAGTGAATGGTTAGGTGGCGTTATGCTCGCCTTAATCTACAACTCCGTCGAAATACTCAACATCAATCTTTTCAATAATCGCACGCATCTGCGGAAAATATTTGGCCCCGTGCGCCGACTTTTGATGAACGTCTAGTGCCGCCTGATCGTGATACTGCTCATGCACAATGTATGCGCCCAGCTTCGCGCGCGATTTGAGCAACGAGTAAAGAAGACAGCCGGGCTCGTGCGCCCGCATTTCTGAGCGCAACTCTGCGAAGAGACGCACAAGTTCTGCCTCGTGTCCCTTCTTTACCTGAACAATTTTAAGTCCGCCAACCATGATTCATTTGTGTTGTAAGCCGCCTAACGGGCCAAAACTGAGCCACGCCGGAGCCATGATGTCAATCCCGACTTGTCGGAAAGCGCGGAAAAGCTAAATCGCGTGACGCCGCCTACCAAATAACCGTTACTTTCGCGCGCTTTGGTATTGAATCCGGTTTAGGGCGCGGGATACTCAAGGCATGAACCGCCGAAATTTTATTAAACTCGGTGTCGTTGGCGCCGGTGCGGCACTGGCTGGCGTCGAATCATTGCGGAGCGAGCCTGCAACCGTTTCAACTTCGTCCAAACCATCCACCATGGTCGCCATGCCCATCAGCGTGGCTCCGCTCGTACAACGGGATCTGGATGCGATGTTCGGCGACATGCGGGAGCGTGCCGGGGTGAACGCGCTGTTTCCTTTCATCTATTCCCATGAGCCGCATCGCGCCGGTGTGGAGTCGGCAGGGTTTCACGGCGGTAATTATGCGCGACCGCACATGCAGTTTTACAGGGACACGCCGCTGACTTTTCAGGATATGCGCGCGCCCGAATTCGGTGACCTAGATGTTCTGGAGCGTGTCATTCCGGTTGCCCGCAAGCACGGTATCCGCACCTTCTGCTTTTTGTTGGAAGACAATAATCTTCCCGCCGCCGTAAAAAATTGGGAATCGCTTTACGAGGTTGACCATCATGGCCGGCGCACTGCCGGTCATCCGGGCGGGCCGTGCTTCAACAATCCCGGCTACCAAAATTTCACGCTGGGACTGGTCGAGGATTACGCACGCTCTTACGACATCGGCGGCATCATGTGGGGCTCGGAACGTCAGGGCGGATTACTCAATACGCTGGGGCTTTCCCAAAGCAGCGGGCTAGACCCCGGCCTCACGACCTGTTTCTGCGAGTTCTGTCAGAATAAAGGGCGCGCCCGCGGCATTGATGTCGAGCGCGCGCGCCGCGGTTTCGATGAAGTGGAAACGTTTGTGCGCAACAGTCGCAACGGCCGGCGTCCACGCGATGGCTATTTCACGACGTTCTGGCGGTTGTTGCTGAATCAGCCTGAATTGCTCGCGTGGGAAAATCTCTGGGCCGGCAGCCGCCATGAATTTCAGGCGGCGATTTATCGCAAAGTTAAATCCATCAACGCCGCCCTGCAGGTCGGCTGGCATATCTGGCATAACATGTCCTTCAGCCCGTTCCAGCGCGCCGAGGAAAACTTTGCGGACTTGACCGGGTTCTCCGATTTCATCCGGCCCGCACTTTATAACAACGTCGCCGGCGGACGATTCATGAGTTTCATCAAGGGCGCGCGTGAGTCCGTCTTTGGCGATCTGTCACCCGAAGCAACGCTGGACATGCTATATCGGCAGTTGAATTACAACAGCGAGGCGCCTTACGACAAACTCACCGCGGTGGGATTCTCGGCGGATTACGTGGAGCGAGAAACGCGCCGCGCGGTGGAGGGCGTGGCCGGATATCCGGTGCAAATCTGGCCGGGGGTTGACATCGACGTGCCGGCGGATGAGGGCGAAGGACATTGCACGCCTGAAAGCGTGGCGCGGGCAGTGAAAGCCGTTTTCAAGGGCGGCGCGCAAGGCATTATCTTGTCACGCAACTATGTCGAGATGAAGCCGGAGAATCTGTCGGGTGCAGGTGGCGCATTGCGTGAACTCGATGTGATTTAGCGCCATAAATGAAGGCACAAACGTCATGATGGGATACTGTCCAACCGTGAACGCAGAACCACCAGCACCATCCGGCGCTGGCTCCAGTGAATGGTTGGACATCCCCATCATTGTCGCTGCAAATACAGGGGAGCGTTCAACATTGAATCGTCATTACGGAATCAGGAGATTCCGATTCTTCGCAGCGCTTTTGCGCATCCGTCCCCTTGGCGTCCACAAGTTGTTCCGTTTGAGGCGGAGTCTGCTTCCTCTGTGTGACAATATTTTCAGCCTGTGAAAGCACTTGCGAAACAACTTCAATAAAGTTGTCAGGAAGCTTTGCTGCTTGGATAAGAACCAGTGAATATTGGATTACAACTTTTCTGCCGTCCGAATCCGGGCGCTGTGCATACAATTCTCGGAACAGGTCTGCAACTTCTCTCGTTATTGGTGTATCAACGTTAAACGCAGTCCAATGTGTCGAGCTGTTCTTTTCGTCTATGCCTACTATTTTCATAGGAGCACATCTATAATGTCTAATCAATCTAAGCTAACCTGCCGCTACTGGCGGCAGGCCATGCCCGAATCGTTACACCTGAATATCTCACACATCGTCCAAAATTTCAAGGTGTTTTGGCGGTTGGCTCCGCCGATTTTTTAGGCCACTGGTCCTCCAGGTAAAACTCCATGCTTGATTTAACAGCTACAAAAAGGATTACGTTGACGAATGCCATTCAAGAATGGACTCACTGTCACGGCTTCTTTACATCTTGCTCCGGAACTGAATTTGTATAATTCGAATGGTGGTTCGGGTCAGTCGCCTCCGAGACGATAATTGCTCCCAATAATCCACCAAACACCCCCGCGGCAATAACTTCTCTATTCCGCTTGCCCGCTGCTGCAGAGCGTTCGATGATTAAATCCGGCGCGTATTTGGCGTCGGAAACAAGAACTTTGGCTTTTTCCCTATCTTTGAAGCGCAGGAATTCCGCCTTGGCCCGATAGCAAGTGCTCGTCCAGGGATTCGGCTGCTTCTCTTCGGTGATGTTGATGAGGTCGGCTCTCAACATGCTTCCTTCCCTGCAAAATATATCCAAAATGGCCGCTTCATCGCAGTCAGTAGAAAAACCTGTGTCATAGTCATGAATGGAGCCAAGTATTTCCACGTCGTTGGTGTTGTAATGCACATTGCACTGGATGGCAATTGGACGTCGAGGCAGGTCTTTCGACGTTTGGCCGACAGGAAGCTGATAACCTGTGCGAGAGATTCCTGCCGCGCATCCTGATACAAAGAGGGCTGCACAGCATACAACCATCATCAGTGTGATTTTCATATCAATGATTTTAATATCGGGTTACCATAAAAAATCACCTGCCTAACAGTTTGCTGAAAAACTCCCAGAGAGTTTGAATGTTGGCGGAGCGGAGTGGTCAGAGAAGGATGCGTGGAAGACCTCAAGCCCAACCGGAATTTCTAACGACGATCAACCTGAATCAG
>JBEKBA010000120.1:0-7918 GCA_050015635.1 Verrucomicrobiota bacterium | reverse complement strand
GAGGCGGCGCAACGGGTGAAAATGATGTCGGCGACCCACACATGATTGGTCAAATCGGCGAGGGTTGTGACCTGACCATCCTGATTCGTAAGCGTGAAGTCCGCGATTTGGCCGATAACGGGTAACGCGTTTTTGTAGGCACGGCTCATTTCTGCGAGTGAAAGCAGATACATCACGCCGAGCACACCAAGCAGCAAGCTAAAGCCAAGCCAGAGTGTTCGCGGCAATTGTTGAGGGGTTTCAGCCATGAGACACTTGGTTGCGCACATGACAGCGCGAAAAATTATTCAAAACTGGTGGCCACAGGCGCGGCGCTCTTGGACTTGAGCCATTTGTCGAAGTCGGCTTTACTTTCAACGGTAAGGTAGCCACCGCTCATGCTGGCGTGACCATTGCCGCAAAGTTGGGCGCAGTTGATTTGGTAACGGCCCTCTCTTACCGGCGTGAACCAGAGGGGAATTCGCAAACCTGGAATCGCATCCTGACAAACGCGCATGGAAATAATTTTCAGCGAGTGAATCACGTCCTTGGAACTCAAATAAATGATGACAGGTTTGTTGACGGGAACATGGATTTCATTGAGCGTTTGAATGTCGTCCTTGCCGTTCGGGTCGGTAGGGTCAACGCCGAAGACGTTGTCCGATTTGACGAATTTCATGTCCTGCCTGCCGAAAATTCCGTCTGGCCCGGCGTAGCGGGCGTTCCACGCAAATTGTTGCGCAACGACCTGAATAACGGTGGATTCGTTGGCGGGCGGGAATTTATCCACGGCCTTTGCCCACAGCGGCACGGCAATGAAAATCAGCAGCACGGCCTCAATGGCGGCGACGGCAAGCTCAATATAACTTGAGGCATGGTTGCGGACGCCGACGTAATCGGCCTTCGGATTGCGCGAACTGCGAAAGCGATTCACCGTGTAGAAAAAATAAATCATCCAGCCGATGAACAACGCGAGCATCAGCCAGTGAACATAAATGATGAGGTTGTCCACGTCCTGGCCGTTTTCGGAAGCGAGCGGCGGCAGGCCGAGAATTTTTTGACCGAACCACTCTGTCATATTTCAGGCTGGGGTTGGGGTGCCGCATTTTTGAGCGTCGCCGCCTCTTTGCGGACGATGTAAATGAAAAAAGCCGCAATGGACACCAGTACGGTGAGAATAACACCCATCAGCGTGAAAATTCCCCAGTTCATGCCGCTGGCCAGCGGCGAATCGGATTTGCCGTAGCAGGCGGCACACGCGAATAACGGCGACGGTGCAAACGCCGCAAGCGCGGCGGCAATGAAAAATGTTTTCGAAAATATGCGTGATGATTTCATAGGTAACTGATTTTTTTTAGTTTCTTCAAAAAATAAATTCCGTAGATGATGACCAAAATTCCAGCGGCGATTCCCACCAAACCAAAAATCGGCTTGCCGGCGATGAACGCCAACGCCGCGCAGCCGAACGACAGCGTGGTGAGGACGCTCACAAAAATGAGATGGAAGGCTTTCAGCGACATATTAGTGTGTCGTGCCCGACGGAAAATCATGCAAGGCATAAAGGGTCAGCCCCATCAGACCGGCGAAAAAAAACACGGTGAACCCGAGCAGTGTGTAAATCATTTTCTTTTCCGAAATCAAGTGCATGAGAAATCCGGCGACGACGAAAGCGTTGGCGCAGGCGACCGCCAGGATCATCGTTACTTTCATCGGCCAGCCGACCCTCTGCAAAAACGACGCCCAAATCATCAGCGACGTTGCGCAAACCACGGCAACGAAAACATAGATGCAACGCCGGACGTAACTTTTGAAATCAACTGAATGTGATTCGCTCATAAATTCATCAGGTTAAATATAGAACCGGGAACAAAAATATCCAGACCAAGTCCACGAAATGCCAGAACAGGCCGGAGACTTCAATGCGATTGGTGAATTGTTCGGGATTGGTTTTATACATCTTGCTGCCCGGCCCCCAAAGATAACCGATGACGATGCTGCCGCCGACAATGTGCAGCGCATGCAAACCGGTGAGCGTGAAATAAATGGCAAGAAACGTGTTGTGCCACGGGCCGTAATTTTGCATGGACTTGATTTCCGAGCGCGGAATTTTAATTTCATCGTCGGGGATGTTTTTCTGCGCGCGTAAATCGTAAAGGTCTTTTTCGTCGTTCACGGTGCGTCCTTCGATGACGATGTAATCATTCTGGGGATCATTTTCCCGCATATGGCCATCCGCGATACGCCCATCGGTGAGTTGAATTTCGTAGTGAATGAGTTTGTCGTGATACTCATACATTTTGATGCACAAAAACGTCAGCGCGCAGAGTAGCGTGCAGGCGTGAAAAAACTTGAATTTCCCGAATTGCCCGACTTTGCATGAGACCCACGCGAGGAGCGTCGTGATGGCTGAAAGCGCAAGAATGATCGTGTTGGCCGTGCCAAGAGTGACGTTGAGCCAGCCGTGCGGCCATTGGTCGGCACCAACGCGCAGCAGCACGTAGCCGGAAAAAAGTCCGCCGAAGAGCATGACTTCGGACGCGAGAAAAAGCCAGATGCCGACCTTGGCGTTGTAGAGGCCGGTGTCAGGCCGTGGTTGGATTGCGTAGGGAATTTCCATGAAAATTTAGTGCGCGGCTAAAGCGGTTGAAATTTTTGGCGCGGGCGAACCTGCCGGTGGTTCGTTTTGCGGCGTGAAATCGGTGACGTGGCCGGGCACGCTGTATTCGTAAGGGCCGCGGTAAACGTGTGGCGTGTGTTTAAAATTCCCGTGCGGCGGCGGCGTGGGCGTCTGCCATTCGAGCGTGGTCGAATTCCACGGATTGTCGTTTTTGATTTTTTCGCCGTGTTTGATGCTCCAGAACAAATTGACGATGAAGGGAATTTGTGCGAGTCCCAAACACATTGCGCCCCAAAGAATCCATGTGTGCAGCGACATGATGAACGGACTCAAGCCGCCGATGACGTCGGCGCCGGCGCGACTGTTGACTGCGGCGGAATAATTCGCGCCGCCATCTGACATGCGCCGCAACATTCCCGCCATGCCTTGCGCGAACATCGGCATGAACACGACGTTCATGAAAATGAGCGAACCCCAGAAATGCACGCGCCCCCAGAATTCATTCATCATTCGCCCGGTCATTTTCGGAAACCAATAATAAATTCCCGCGAATAGCGCGAAAATTGTCCCGGGCGCAACGACATAATGGAAATGCGCGATGATGTAATAAGTGTCGTGCAGGTGGACGTCGCTCTCGTTGAAACCGAGCGGCAAACCCGTCAACCCGCCGATGCCGAACATCGGCAAAAACGCCAGCACAAAGAGCATCGGCGTATTGAACCGGATCGAGCCGCCCCAAAGTGAAATGAACAGGCACGTCAAAATAATCACCGACGGAATCGAGATGATCATTGTCGTCGTCTGAAAAAATGCGGAAATTTTTGTGCCCATGCCGGTCAAATACATATGGTGCGCCCACACGATGAACGACAGGAAGCCGATGGAGAGCACCGAATACACGAGTGATTTGTAACCCCAAATCGGCTTGCGCGTGTTGTTGGCGATGATTTCGCAAACGATGCCCATTGCCGGCAAAATCAAAACATAAACTTCAGGATGACCGAGAAACCAGAATAAATGCTGCCAGAGCAACGGGCTGCCGCCGCCACTGACATTTGCGAGCTGGCCGCCAACCGCCAAGCCGGTCGGCAAAAAGAAACTTGTGTGCGCGACGTTATCCATTAATTGCATGACGCTCGCGGCTTCGAGCGGCGGAAATGCCAGCAGCAGCAGAAATGCCGTGACGAATTGCGTCCAGACGAACCACGGCAGACGCATCCATGTCATTCCCGGCGCGCGAAGTTGAATGATGGTGGCTATAAAATTCACCGCGCCGAGCAGCGACGATGTGATGAGCAGAACCATTCCAATGAGCCAGAATAATTGCCCATGCGTCGGAATCGTCGTCGCCAGCGGCGAATACGAGGTCCAGCCCGCCTGCGCGGCGCCGCCGGGAATGAAAAAGCTCACGAACATCACGAGACCGCCGAGAAAGTAGGCATCATAACTTGCCATGTTGACGCGCGGAAACGCCATGTCCGGCGCGCCGATCATCAGCGGCACAACATAGTTGCCGAAAGCCGCGAATGCCAGCGGCACAATTGCCAGAAACACCATGATCGTCCCGTGCATCGCACCCAATGAATTGTAAAGGTCGGGCGAAATCGCGCCATTCGCAGCGGGCTGGCCGAGAACTTTTTCCAGCAGCGGCCCGACAATGGGAACCGGATGCCCCGGATGCGCGATTTGCCAGCGCATCATCAACATCAGGAAAAATCCGAACAGCATGAAACACAGCGCCGTGAAACCATATTGCATGCCGATGATTTTATGGTCGGTGGAAAAAACATATTGGCGCATGAAACCGATGTCTTCGTGATGGGCGTGTTCATCGTGCGCGTGTTCCTCACGATACGGCGGAAATTGATGAACGATTGGTTCCATGTTATTTCACTTTGTCCCAGACCATCAGCGCCAGCAATAGCGGCAGATAAATGATGGATGCAAAAAATAATTGCCGCGCGCGCGTCAAAGTCAGTTGCCGCGAAAATTGAATCGCGCACCACAAAAACCCCGCACCCAAAATAATCGCGCCGGCGAGATAAATTGTTCCCGTCATTTTGAAAACGAACGGGCACAGACTCACCGCCAGCAACGCGAGCGTGTTGCTCACGGCCTGTTGCGCCGTGCGGCTGCCGTCGGGATCAACATTCGGCAACATTTTGAAACCGGCCTTTGCGTATTCGTCGCGATACATCCATGCGATGGCGAAAAAATGCGGCAGTTGCCAGAAAAACAAAATTGCGAACAACGCCCAGCCTTCGCCGCTCAATTCATTTCGAGCCGCAGTCCAGCCCATGAGCGGCGGCAATGCGCCGGGAATCGCGCCGATGGCGGTGTTTAGCCACGTCACGCGCTTGAGCGGCGTGTAAATGAAAAGATAACTGACGAGTGTGACCGCACCGATGACGCTCGTGAGAGAATTCACCGCAAACGCGAGATAAATTAAACCCGCAACCGAACTCACGCCGCCAAAAATCATGACGGCTGTCGGTTGCAAACGTCCTGACGGCAGCGGACGGTTTTGCGTGCGGCGCATCTTTGCGTCATATTCGCGTTCGAGCAATTGGTTCAACGCCGATGCACCGGCGGCGACTAACGCCGTTGCCGCAAGCGCATTGAACATCAACGCAAAATCCAGCGCGCCATGCTCGCCAACATAAAATCCGACGAGCATCGTCAGCAGCACCAGCGTTGTCAGCCGCGCCTTCACCAAATCGGCGAAGACCGCCGTCCAGCTTTTTTCCGCGGAAGCCGCGCCTAAAATTTCTGCCGAGATTTCTTTCATTTCACTTGCATTCTACTTGCCGGTGGCCATCGCCGGTTGCCCGCCAAAAACGGCGCATGATTTCATTTCCGCTAATGACTCCGTCCGGCCGAAAGCAATAATGCACCACAGCGCGCCTGTCACGAGCGAAAGCGCGCCGACCATCACGTGCGCCGTCGCCACGTCGGCGGCTTTGTTCGACCATATTGTCGCCGCGCCCAGCGCGATTTGCGAAAAAATCAGCGCAAGCCAGAATATTACGAGTTTTGTGAGTAAATCATTTTTGCCGAGCTGCCGCCATGCCAGTCGGGCACACGCGGCAACAAAAATGAAAATTGCCAGCGCGACGATGCGATGGATCATTTGCAAAATAATTTGGAACGCGGTGATGGGGGCTTCCTCGGTCACGGAAATTCGCTGTGCGTTGTAATGCGCAATGGCATTGGCGCTCGTGTCCGGCCAGATTTTTCCGTAAGCAAGCGGAAAATCAGAAATCGCCAGACCCGCGTGCTGATGCCGCATCGTTGCGGCGATGACCAATTGGGCGAAAATCAAAAGCGTCGTTGACAGCGCGAGATTTCGCAAATTGCGGGACACGAAAAAAGTTTTTTTGTCCGCGACCAATTCATTCCAAAAACGGCTCGTGAACAAGGCGATTGCGCACATCAAAACGAAAAACATTTGCGCAAGGGTCGCGTGAAAAACGCCGAGCGAATTCATGTGCAGTGTCACGCGCAGCCCGCCAAGAATTCCCTGCGCGACCACGCCCAGAAACGCAGTGACACCGAGCCAGTGCATCCATTGGCGCGAATCTTTGAGCCGGAGCCACACGGCAAGAATCGTCGTCAATAGGCCAACGGCGGAAGCCAAAAGCCGGTGCGTGTGTTCGTAAAAAATACCGCCAACCCATTTTGAGACCGGAAACAAGAACATATTGTAACCATAGCTGTTCGGCCAGTCGGGCACGGACATTCCGGCATCGTGGCTTGTCACCAGACCGCCAAGGCCGATCAGTAAAAACGTGACGAACGCCGTCAGCACGGCGAACCGGTGCAGCCACGGATTTATTTTCGTTTGCGCGTTTTCGTTCACTCTGAAAAAGCGAACCACCGCATTTTTTTAAGCGCGGCGGCTTCCCCCCCCAACTTAAGATTTATTTTACCTCAAAAGTGAAATTCGCCGTCACATCTTTGTCGGTGATTTCCACGTCTTGTGTCTGCGTGCCGAGTTTTCGGTGTGCGGCTTCAATGGTATATTTTCCGGGTGGCACGTTTTTGATCACGAATTTTCCATCCTTGTCACTGACGCAAAAATACGGGCTGTCGAAAACGCTGACCCACGCGAACATCCACGGATGCACGTCGCACTTGAACCGCAGAAACATTTCAGGTTGTGGAAAGGTGAAAGTCAAATCCGCGCCGCCGGGCATTTGGACTTGATTGGATTCGGGATTGCCCGCAACGGTTGGTGTGGTGTGGACATTGTGAATGCACGGGTCGGAATTTTTAACGACAATTTTTTGCCCGGTTTGAACCGCCAGGATTTGCGGTACATACAGGCAGCCATTTTGATCAAGCACGGCGGGTGTTGCGCTCGCACCGGTGGATTGGCCGGTGACACCTTTTAGCGAAACGATCACGTCGGCCAATCCGTCATCCGGGCCGACGACATAAAAATGCGTTGTGGGCTTCTCTTTTTGCAACGGTCCGCAAGTGGGATCATCTTCGAGCGGCGTGATTTCTATTTCGGCAGGTGGCGTGCCCTTCAGCGTGATATTTCGGCAGGTGGCGTGCCCTTCAGCGTGATAACGCCGATAATGTCCGCTGCGCGCGCGATTGGCGCTGTCGCCAGAGTTCCAATCAAAAGAAAAAATACAAAAGCCTTCATAATTTGCGTTCTTGAATTTATCACTCGAAAATACCGGGTCAAGCAATTTGTGAAAATTTTCACAAGCGCTTCATCAATATTTCATTACATATCGATGATGGATTAAACGACTGTGTTTAGTTTCAGCCGCGCAAATTTTTCATCACCCGCGCCATTTCCAAAGCCGTTTGTGCCGCTTCCGTGCCGCGATTGTGCTTCTTGCCGAGGCAACGCAGCACCTGGATTTGCGCCAGCGCGTGCGTCACGCCCCAGCCGATGTGCTGTGCGTGGCTCGTTTCACCCTGAAAAATGACGCCAAGACAAATGATTGCCGCGTAACGTTTCGGCTGCGCCAACCGCGCCGCCGCCGCCGGAATTTCAAATGCGCCCGGCACACGCACGATGCGAACGCGCGCCCCGGCGCGCAGTAATTCCTCGCGCGCCGCGTGCAACATCGCGTCCACGTATTCCGAATTGTAGCGCGACGCGACGATGGCGAATGTGCCGCCGCTGGCGCGAGCCGTTTTGGTTTTGATGGGTTTTAACATATTGCGTCACCTCCTCTTTCCGGAGTTTTATCATACCCTTCGTGAACAGCATTGTAGTTCACCAAAAATCGAGCTTGTTTCAAACCGGCATCCACCAAAAACGGAAAAGCCGCTTGAAGTTTTGAAACGACAAGCTCTTTG
>JBEKBA010000119.1:0-7265 GCA_050015635.1 Verrucomicrobiota bacterium | reverse complement strand
GTCAAGTGAACCGGCTCCGCGATAGCGGGGCTTCGTAGCGGCTTGAGCCGGATGAAGGGAAACTTTCATGTCCGGTTCTTAGGGGAGGGAGCGGCGGCAACGCCGCTTCCTTACCCGACCGTGTGTTATTGGCAGCCGAATTGGATGCCTTGAGGCCGACGATTTCAAAGGTGCTCCATGAATTCTTCCAGCGTGATTTCCGCTTGGCGCAAGATGCTTTGCAGCGTCTTGGGCACAAGCTGCCTGTGATTAGGCACGGTGACGTGAACATTGCCCTTGCTCATGCGAATATGAGAACCTTCCTGCCGCGCCACTTCAAATCCAAGCCGCCGCAATGCTCTCACGGCTTCCGCGCCGGAAATATCGCGCGGCAACTTCACGCGGGAGTCAAAACCGGATCGGCAACAAAGTGAAGATGAATTTCTCGCGGCATCTGTTTCTGCCCGAAATGGCAGCGCACGGCTTCGCGGACATTTGCCTGCAAGTCCTGCAACTCGCGCCCTTGCGTGGTGATGCCTCCCTTGCCGCCAGGGGCGTCCCAAGAGGCGACATACCACCCGCTGGCTTCATCCCGCTCCACTTGTAAGGTGATTTTGCTCATGCGATGCGGTTTCAAATTATTGCGTCAACGATGATAAGTCAACAGCACCGGACACGATTGACACGGACAAACTTGTTGCCACTAGATGTTGCCACCAACTGTTGAAATTTAGAAAACCATTGATTTTATTAGATGGTGGAGCCGAGGGGATTCGAACCCCTGACCCCCACAATGCCATTGTGGTGCTCTACCAACTGAGCTACGACCCCATCCAAAGAGGGCGTGAATTTAGAATGTCCGGCCGGATTGTCAAAGTTTTTCAACGCCGGGTAGTGTTCTAATCCCGGCTGAAACAAGCTTATGCACGCTGGTTGCAGCCAGCCTGCAACTGCACTGCAGAACCGTTGCAGGCCGGGTGCGGACATCAGATTCAAGTACTACCCCGGCATCCCCGCGCTTGTGAAAGCTCCAGGCATTCCTTAAATTGCCGGTTTAATTCGATGAACATCGGCATCCTGACGCACGAACCATTTTACCCACCAAGCGGCGGTGGTTCTTCCCAGGCCATTTATCTCGCCGAGGAGATGGTCCGGCGCGGTCACGGCGTTCACGTCTTTGCGCCGCAACGCGAAAACGTCGCGGACCTCGAGGCGAAGTTCCGCATCAGGATCCATCCCTTCACAGCCTGGCAAATGGGGCGCTACACCTCGCTGCGCAGCTTGAAATATCTTGCGTATCCGTTTTATTTGAAGCGGCTGGTCAAAAAAATTGCGCGCAATGTGAAATTCGACCTTCTGCTCGCGCAACACGCGATCGCGTGCGTCACCGCCGGTGGTTTGCGCCAGCCGCTCAACTGCGCCCTGGCCATGAATTTCCTCGATTATCTGACCGGCTATTTTGACAGCTGGCCAAAATATCTCGCGCCGCCCGCGCTCGTCAGACGGCTGAAGAAATTCGAGCTTTCACTGCCCGTCAAATATCGAGCGGAAGGAATCTTCACCATTTCCGACGAGCTTGCCGATTTGTTCGAGGAAGCCGGCTATCCCGGAAGAAATATTCTGCCGATTTATTATGGCTACGACAGCAGGCTCTTTCGGCCGACGTTTCAAACCTCGCCGACGCCGCTGGTGGTCATGCACGGCTCGCTTGATCATCATCATATCAACGAATTTTGCGCGCGGGCGTTGATTCAAATTTTTCAAAAGCGGCCGGAAACAAAATTCCGTTTTGTGGGCCATCGCACCGAGGCATTGCACCGAGTGCTGGAGCTGGTCAAAAATCTGATTCCCGATCCGGCCATCGAATGCACCGGATTTGTTCCCTACGCCGAAGTCGCAAAACACATACACGACGCGACCGTGGGCATCGTGCCTTACGCGGCTTCAACCGGCGCCCATTGCACAATGGTCGCCAAGACCGTGGAATACGCGGCGATGGGTGTGCCGATGGTCTGCACGCCATTGCGTGGCACGATGCGATACTGGCGGAACGATCCCATCATCCGATTTTCAGAAATGAATCCGGAAAATTTCGCTGAAAAAGTTCTTAGCTGGTTTGATGAGCCATTTGAAAATCGTCGCGTCTGGGGCGCCGCCGCCGGCGCAAAAGTGCAGGCGGAACTGGACTGGCAGCCCTTTTGCCATCGGGTCGTAAACCGGCTGGAAGAAATTCACCAGAAACACAGTGGTTGATTTCAACCGCCAATTTCCATTTTTGGTGCCCGGTGCTTTAAGTTTTGTTTCGCTGCCGGTTCACTTCGTAAAGAAAAACCGCCGCCGCCGCGCCGACGTTCAGAGAGTCCACGACCGGGGACATCGGAATCGCAACGGTTTCGTCACACGCTTCCAGCACCGGCGCGGAAATGCCCTGGCCTTCGCTGCCGAAAACGAGGCAGCAATCACCGGAGAAATCCGCCTGCGACAAAATCTTTTTGTCCGTGTGCGGATGCGCGGCGATGCAACGGATGCCGCGCGCACGCAAATCACGCAACGTTTGTGCAAGATTCGGCGACTGAACGACGGGCAGTTGCAAAATCGCGCCCATGGAATTGCGGACGGCGCGGCGCAGGAACGGGCTGCTGCTCGTTTCGCCGATGATCAACGCTTGAACGCCAAACGCGACGCAATTGCGCACGAGCGCACCGAGATTTTCCGCGTTGGTCAGCGCGTCAACGGCAACCAGCAGTTGTGGTTTGGGGCTTTTTGCCAGAATGTCGTCGAGCGGAACGGGCGGGGGAATTTTTCCGACGGCAAGGACGCCTTGATAGAACGAGAATCCGATAAGCGCTTCGAGCAGTTTCTTTTCGGCGAGATAAACGGTGAGTTTTTCCGGGCGCGCTTCGAGCAAAGGGCGGAAACCGTCCAGATGTTTTTCGGGCAACAAAACGGACGCGACTTCAAAATGACTTTCGAGCAGGCGGCGCACGACCTTTTCGCCTTCAGCCACGAAGATACCTTGAGCTTCGTGTTCCGCCGACCGACGCATCGTGCGATACGGCGCGAGTTCGGGCAGGTCGAGCGAGGAAATTTTTTCAGTGCGGAACATTAAATCGACTTACCAACCGAGAGAAAATCAAAATTGCCTACGCTTCATTTTCTATTTTCAAATTCTTCATTATTGGAGAAAAATTTTTATGCATAATTTCGAGCCGTTGGCGAAGCCATTCGAAATGCTGCGGCCAAAGTTGTTGATTGAGAAAGTCGGCGTCCTGTCGAGTGTAAAGTTTACACATGGCTTTGTTTTCCGGGTTGTGCCAAACAAGCGGGAAGCCGAGGGTATTTTCGATTGTGTCTTTTTGTTTTTTTTGCAGTCGTCCAAGATTTTTAGTGGTCATGTTGTTCTCATTTAAGTGTGTGGACGATTTTTACATTTGCAACGTCGCACACGGGACATCCTGCGGGGCGAGGTGGAGTTGGACGTGGGTCGCGCCGATGTGATGAAGCTGTTCGGCCATGACGTGTTGCGCGAGTTCTGGCATGTTACATTCGCGGCTCAAGTGGGCGAGGTAAAGGTGGTGCAGTTCGGCGGACATGATTTGCGCGGCGGCTTCGGCGGCGGCCACGTTCGAGAGATGGCCGTGACGTCCGAGAATGCGCTGTTTGAGGCTCCAGGAGCGGCGCGGACAATCCTGGAGCATCTTCACATCGTGGTTGGATTCGAGGACGAGGACATTCGCGGCGCGGATGCGGTCGAGCACGAGCCGGGTCACGTGGCCGAGGTCGGTGACGAAGCCGATATTGCCGCCCGTCGTCCGCAAAAGGAATCCGACGGGGTCCTGGGCGTCGTGCGGAATGGTAAAGGTATCCACGAGCACATCGGCGATTTCAAAACTCGCGCCGGTGCTGAAGAGGTTGCAGTTGAATTTGGTTTGAAGCTGAAATTCAAATTCCTCCTTCGTGGCGCGGTTGCAGTAAATCGGGATATTCAGTTTGGCGGCGATTCCAATGAGTCCCTGAACGTGGTCGGAATGTTCGTGCGTAATTAAAATTGCGGTGAGATTTTCGGGTGCGCGGCCAATGCTTGCAAGGCGCTGGTAAATCTGGCGCGGGCTGAATCCGGCGTCCACGAGGATGCGGGCTTCGGCGGTTTCGAGGTAGGCGCAGTTGCCGGACGATCCGCTGCCGAGGATGGTGAATTTGACAGACACAAAAAAACGTTAGTGACGCAAACGAAATCAGGCAATTTTATTCGACACCGGAGGTTTGATTTTGGCACAAACCTTGCGGACTTTCCAGTGTGAATCGGTGTTGTATCCTCAAATTCCAGCCACTTTTCCTGGTCACAAGCGTTGCAATTTCGCTGCTTATGCCGTGCGCAACATTTGCCCAAACGACGGCGAGACAATTATTGCATGGCCACGTGCCGGCGGCGGTGGCGCGTTTTCATTTGCAACCGGTTGGCCGGTTGTCAGCAACAACGCGTTTGAATTTTTCCATCGGTTTGCCGTTGCGCAACAAGAAGGCGCTCGATGATTTGCTGGCGCAAATTTACGATCCGGCGAGTCCGAATTTTCGTCATTATCTGACACCGAATGAATTCGTAGAACAGTTTGGCCCGACCGAAGCGGATTACGAGGCGGTTGTTGATTTTGCGCGGAGGAATGGCTTGAGCGTGACCGGCACATATCCGGATCGCACGGTGCTGGACGTTAGCGGGCCGGTGACGGACATCGAAAGGATTTTTCATGTGACGATGCGCCTATACCGGCATCCGGGTGAACCCCGCAATTTTTTTGCGCCGGACGTTGAGCCTTCGATTGATCTGGCAGTTCCGATCTTACACGTCAGCGGACTCGACAATTTTATAGTGCCGCGCCCGGTAAGTCTTAAAATGACTCCATTGAACCGCGCGTCGACGGTGAAAGCGTACTACGGTACGGGGCCGTCCGGTTATTATATGGGGAATGATTTCCGAGCCGCCTATGTTCCGGGTGTTTCCCTGAATGGCTCCAACCAAATCGTCGGGCTTTTTGAATTGGACGGTTATTATACAAACGACATCACCGCTTACGAGACGAACGCAGGATTATCGAACATCATGCTGACGAATGTGTTGATTAATTTTAACGGCTCCCCCGGCAGTAACAACAGTGAAGTGGCTCTGGACATTGAAATGGCAATCTCCATGGCCCCGGGACTTTCCAGGGTCATCGTCTATGAAGGCCCCGACCCAGCAAGTTCTTCCGATATTTTGAGTCTTTTGGAGGCCATGGCCACGAACAATCAGGCCAAGCAGTTGAGTTCTTCCTGGGCGATTGGCGACGACCCGAATTTTGACGTTAAATACATACAATTTGCCGCGCAAGGGCAGTCATTTTTTCAAGGTTCGGGCGACGACGGCGCATATTATCCGGGCATAGCAGACTCGGAGGATGACACAAACATTACAATTGTTGGTGGAACAACTTTGTCCACAATCGGACCGGGCGGTCCGTATGCGGCGGAAACAGTTTGGAACGCTTATAGCAGCGGCGAAGGCACGGGCAGCAGCGGCGGCGGCGTCAGTCTTAACGACATTCCGATTCCGAGCTGGCAAACCGGCATCAACATGACGACCAATCAGGGTTCGACCATGCTGCGAAACATTCCCGATGTGGCGATAACTGCGGATGGCATTTTTGTGGTGGCGGACAATGGACAACAAGAAATTTTCGCCGGCACCAGCGCGGCAGCGCCGTTGTGGGCGGGTTTTGCCGCGCTGGTCAATCAACAAGCCATCGCCAGCGGCAAACCGACGATTGGCTTCATCAACCCGGCGATTTATGCCATCGGCAAAAGCCCGTATTATCGCGCTGATTTTCACGACATCACCACCGGCAACAACACGAACACGACTGTCGGCAACGAATACTTTGCTGTTCCCGGTTACGATTTATGCACCGGCTGGGGCACGCCCGCCGGTCAAAATCTGATCACCGCCCTGGCGACACCCGACACTTTGGGAGTTTTGCCCGGAACCGGTTTCACCGCCAACGGTCCGGCCGGCGGAACGTTCAATATCAGCGTCGAAAATTTTTCACTGACGAATTCCGGGGCGAGTACGCTGAACTGGGCGGCGGTAACGCCGTCCTGGCTCACCGCCACGCCCGGCAGCGGCACGTTGCCGGCTAATGGTACCGCCGCGGTTGCGGTCAGCGTCAATTCCACAGCCAGCGATTTGCCTCCGGCAACTTACACGGCCAACGTCGTGTTTACGAATCTCACGAGCGACATTGCACAAATCCGCTCATTCACATTGCAATTGGGGCAATCGCTCGTCCAAAACGGTGGCTTTGAAACCGGCGATTTTTCACTTTGGACTTTCAGTGGCGATTACACACATTCCAACGGGGATTTTGAAAATGGAGTTGTGGGCGCCAACAACACCAGCGATGAAATCGGCACAAACTGGGTTCACTCCGGCGCTTACGGGGCAGCCTTCGGCCAGGCCGGCTCGCCCGCCTACATTTCCCAGACGTTGACAACTTTGCCGGGACAGAGCTACCTGCTTTCATTCTGGCTTAACAACATCGGTGGCGCGACGCCCAACCAGTTTTTAGTGAACTGGAACACAAATTTCACCAGCACAAACACCCTTTTCGATCAAATCAACGTGCCCGCACTCAACAATTGGACGAACATGCTGTTCATCGTCACTGCCACCGCCACCAATGCCGTGCTTCAATTCGGATTGGAAAATGACAATAGTTTTTTCGGCCTGGACGACATTGCCTTGCAACCCATTCCGACGCCGACGTTTAACGCGGTTGCCGCAACGAACAATGCCATACAATTCACCTGGAACTCACTGGCGGGGCTGGTTTATCAGATTCAATATTCGACCAATCCTGCCCAGGCCGACTGGATTAACCTTGCCAGTTCCGTCACCGCGACTGGTTTCACTTTCACCGCCACCAATTCAATCGGGCCGGATACGCAACGTTTTTACCGCGTCCAATGGGTGCATTGAGGCGATTAACGCTGTCATCACCTTGCCCCCCTTGGTGAATGAAGTAACATGAGCGCGTGACCAATTTGCTCCAGCGCGTCGAACAAAACATCCAGAACCGCCGGCTGATCAAACGCAACCGGCGGATTTTGGCCGGCGTTTCCGGCGGCCTGGATTCAACAACGCTGCTGCACGCGCTGCAAAAAATTTCCACGCGGCAAAAATGGAAAATTGTCGTCGCCCATTTCAATCATCAACTGCGCGGACGCGCCAGCGACGCGGACGAGAAACTCGTCCG
>JBEKBA010000118.1:0-7299 GCA_050015635.1 Verrucomicrobiota bacterium | reverse complement strand
GCTTGGTTCGGATTCGCGCTTTCATGCGTTGTCGTGGCGGGTTATGCGAACGCCATCGTGATGGCCGCGCTTTGGGCGTTATACATGTCGTTCGTTCATGTGGGACAGGACTGGTACGGTTATTGTGCTTCTAAATTTGGACAGTGGTTCTTCATGTGGTTCGAGCCGTCATTAGCCCCTCACAAATTAAGGAAAACATGAATTCATTTGGTGAACTTCAAATGGATGTTAATCTGTCATTCGTGAATGCGACCTGCGTCAGCTATAAAACCACTCTTGTTGGCGGGTTTAATATCTTCCATCGCGAGGCCGGTGATCCGGCAAAGCCATCCATCTTGCTACTTCACGGTTTTCCCACGTCGAGTCATATGTTCCGCGATTTGATCCCGCATTTGGCGGAGGATTTTCATGTGATCGCGCCGAACCTGCCAGGCTTTGGACATTCGGACCGGCCCAGTCACCAAAACTTTCGCTACACCTTCGATCATCTGGCGGAAATTATCGGCGACTTTGTGGAACAAATCGGGTTAAAGAAGTTTGCGATTTATATCTTTGACTACGGCGCTCCCGTCGGCTTGCGGCTGGCGCTGCGTTTTCCCGAAAGAATCTCTGCGTTGATCAGCCAAAACGGCAACGCGTATGTGGAAGGATTTAGTGATGCGTGGGAACCGTGGCAAAATTATTGGAAGAATCCGACTCCTGAAAATCGCGAGGCGTGTCGTGAGGCGTTAAGCCCGGAGGTCATCCGCGACATCCAATATCTTCATGGCACGGACGCCAAATTTGTTTCGCCGGACGGCTATACGCTGGACATCGCCTACACCGCCCGCCCCGGCACGGATGAAGCGCAACTCGATTTGATTTTAGATTATCGCAGCAACGTCGCCCTCTACCCCAAGTTTCAGGAATTCTTCCGCAAGCACCAACCGCCGACTCTCGCGGTGTGGGGAAAGAACGATCCCTTTTTTCTTCCGGCCGGCGCGGAGGCATATCGCCGTGATAATCCTGCCGCGAAAGTTGTCTTCTTCAATACGGGACATTTTGCCCTTGAAACACACGCAGCGGAAATCGGCGAAGAAATTCGCTCGTTTCTACACCTTCATAAATATGAATGAAAAAATCTCAAAACTTGAAGAATACGATGTGCTGGTGCTTGGCAGCGGCGAAGCCGGAAAATATCTCGCCTGGACTTTGGCAAAACAAGGCAAGCGGGTCGCCGTGATTGAACGGAAATACATCGGCGGTTCCTGTCCCAACATCGCGTGTCTGCCCAGCAAAAACATCATTCACAGCGCCAAAGTCGCTTCCTATTTTTTCCGTAGCGAGGAATTCGGCATCAGCAAGGACAATTGCAAAATCAATATGTCAGCCGTGCGTGATCGCAAACGCAGGATGGTGGATGGTCTCGTGGACATGCACCTCGCCAACTTCAAAGCGAGCGGGGCGGAACTGCTCATTGGCTCTGGGCGTTTCACTGGACCCAAGAACATTGAACTTACACTACCGGATGGTGGCAAGCGACAGCTTCGCGGAAAGAAGATTGTCATCAGCACAGGTTCGCGGGCGACGATTGAATCCATTCCCGGACTCGCCGAGGCGAATCCACTCACGCATATTGAAGCACTCGAACTGGATCACATTCCAGAACATCTCGTAATCATTGGCGGCGGTTACATCGGTCTGGAATTCGCACAGGCCATGCGCCGGTTTGGCAGTCGCGTGACGATTGTCGAACGTAACGAACGCCTCGCCCATCGGGAAGATTTGGATGTCTTGGAATTGCTCCACGAATTATGTCGGGAAGAAGGGATTGAAGTCGTCTTGAATGCGCGTGTCACGCAAGTGGACGGAAAATCAGGAGTGTCGGTGAAAATTCACGCCGTTCAAACTGGTTCGGAAAAAATTCTCGCTGGCACACACCTTTTGGTTGCGAGTGGTCGCACGCCAAATACGCAAGGCATCGGTTTGGAATTGGCCAAGGTCGAACTTACTAATCGTGGTCACATCAAAGTCAATGAGCGGTTAGAGACAACCGCACCCGATATTTTTGCGGTGGGCGATTGCGCGGGCAGTCCGCACTTCACCCATATCGCGTTTGATGATTTTCGCATCGTTCGCGACAATCTTGCTGGCGGCAATCATGTCACCACCGGCCGGCAGGTTCCGTTTTGCCTGTTCACCGATCCTGAATTTGCCCGAATCGGTTTAAGTGAGACCGAAGCGAAGGAAAAAGGAATTGGATACCGGCTCGCCAAGATTCCCATAGCCGCCGTTTTGCGAACCCGGACACTTTCTGAAACCCGTGGCTTTATGAAAGCACTGATAGATACAAAGAGCGACCGCATCCTGGGTTTCACCGCCTTTGGCGTGGGGGCCGGAGAAATCATGGGCGCTGTCCAGATCGCCATGCTCGCTGGACTGCCTTACACTGCTCTGCGCGAGGCTGTCCTCACGCACCCAACCTTGCTTGAAGGACTGGTTCCACTTTTCTCCGCCGTTCCGCCTTTGCCGGCGCCCTAGTCGCTGAACGCATCAACGCCAAAAAAATTAAATTTTCCCATAACAGCATGAAAGCCGTTTCATATCTCAAATCATTGCCGATCACTGACGCGGACAGCTTGCTCGATGTTGAAATGGAGCGCCCGTCACCCGGGCCGCGCGACTTGCTGGTGGAAATTCGTGCGATTTCCGTCAATCCCGTTGATGTAAAAATCCGCAGTGGCGGCGGACCCCACGATCCCAAAACTGCGAATAAAATATTGGGATGGGATGCGGCGGGTGTTGTGGTTGCGGTCGGCAAGGAAGTCGTCAATTTCGTCGCGGGAGACGAGGTGTTTTACGCGGGCGCAATTGATCGCAACGGTGCTTATGCCGAATTTCAAACAGTTGACGAACGGATTGTTGGCCGCAAGCCCACGACCATTGGATTCGCCGAGGCAGCGGCTCTTCCCCTCACTTCTATCACCGCTTGGGAACTGATGTTTGACCGCATCAAAATACCGGTCGGCAAATTTGCCAATGCCGGATCGCTTTTAATTATCGGCGGTGCCGGGGGTGTCGGCTCAATCGCCATCCAATTGGCGCGCCGTCTGACCGGACTGACCGTGATCGCCACCGCCTCCCGCCCTGAAACCCAGGCCTGGTGTCGCCAATTCGGTGCGCATCATGTCATTGACCATCGCCAGCCGCTGGCAAAACAAGTCAAAGCCATTTTGCCCGGCGGGGTTAATTTTGTGCTGGCGTTGACAAAGACCGAAGACCATTTCGGCGAAATCATCGAATCGCTCGTCCCTCAAGGCGCAATCGGCCTTATTGAAAATGTTGCCACGCCGGTGGACATCAACAAATTGAAGCCTAAAAATATTTCCCTTCACTGGGAATTTATGTTTGGGCGCTCTCTTTTTCAAACTGTGGATATGGATCAACAAGGGCGGTTGCTCAATGAAGTTTCCGGTCTGGTTGACGCCGGATTGATTCGTTCCACCATGCGTGAAAATCTGGGCCCGATCAATGCCGCTAATCTGAAGCGCGCTCACGCCCTGGTCGAAAGCGGCACAACCATGGGAAAGATCGTGCTTGAGAAATTTATTCCTTAGAACTTACTTTGCAGCCGTGAATGTCACTTGACGTGCCGGTGTGAAATATCAGCATTCTAAACCTCGATTTACCACTTTAGTGGCGGCGTCACGGATGCAAGGCAAACCGTTTCTGAACATCGAAATCAATCGCGCGCATCTCTCAACAGCTCAATTTTCCGATAACAGATTTCAAGAGATCTATATCCTAAAATTAAACGGAGCTGTGTATAAAAAGCGGTGACATCCTAGTGCTTGACTAGCCCGTAAACATTGGTATATTTAATCGGAATTCGGCCTCTTCATAGACCGATTCCGGCTCTCGCCTCACTATTGCGTTACAATAGTAAATTTGCACTTTATTTTTTCCCGAAGAGTTGAGCCACGCCATATTGACGGTGGAAAGAATCGTCCCCGCACCTGACTATAATTGTCCCCAAATTGTCCCCAAAAAAATTAAACTCCATTGTTTAATGGTGCCGATGGAGGGGGTCGAACCCACACACTCTTGCGAGTACTAGATTTTGAGTCTAGCGCGTCTGCCAGTTCCGCCACATCGGCACCGAACCGATAAATATATTTCAGCGACACGCGAAGTAAATAAGTTTCGGTGGTTGTTGAATGGGAAATTAGTTCAGCGCCAATGTCCCGGTACTCTATGCCAGCCATACGGCCCGTGACCCCAGTAACCGCGAACCCAAACGGCGTGCGGATACGGCGGATAACCCCAATGACCACCGACCCAGACCCAACCGCCGTTCCATAGCCATTCACCGTCTATCCAAACGTAGTCAGGCCCGGGCGCGACTACGACCGTGTCAACTGGCGCGGACGGCGGCGGTTCTGAAACCACTGTCGTTGTCGCAGGCGAAACCTCCGTCGTTCCACCAATCGTACTAGGCGTGTTGATCATGAAATCAATCACGTTTTCACTGACGCCGGAATTCCGCAAATCAATGATGTCCGCCGCGCTCAAATGATAAACCGTATGCGAATTGCGAATCTGACTGATGATGACGTCGTCGCTCACTTTTGCCTGCGCCAGCGCCTTGACATCCGCCACCTCCAGTGGCTGGTTCTGTTCCACGCGCACATAAGTTTGCGGCGCTTGTGTTCGTAAATATTCACGCTGCTGTTGATCCATTGAATTGCCGATCAATCCGCCGGTGAGCGCGCCAATCGCCCCGCCAATCAATGCGCCCGCGCCCGCATTCCGCCCGCCAATCACCGCACCGGCAGTCGCGCCAATCGCCGCGCCCGTCAAAGCGCCCGTTCCCGTGTTATTCGGCTCGCCGTTCGGATATTGGCATCCTGTCAACACAACCGCCGAGGCCGCCAATGTAAAAATCAAAGCATTCGGTTTCATATCCAAAATTCCCGACCCAATTAAGCAGACAGTTACAAAGATGCACGAGTTCAATAAAAAGTTTCAACTTTATTGCTGCAAAAGTAAGTTTCCCGCATGGAATAAGTTGCCTTGCGCCGCAAGTGTGCTTTCAATGGGAACCATGATCGCCAAACGAGTGATTCCGTGCCTCGACGTGCATGACGGTCAGGTCACGCGTGGCGTCCAATTCGGCAAAGCCGAGGCGGGCGAACTTCGCAACGTCGGCGATCCCGTCGAACTGGCACTGCGTTACAACGAGCAAGGCGCGGACGAGATGGTGTTCTTCGACATTACCGCCAGTGCATATGGCCGCGCGACGATGGTGGACGTGATTGAACGCGCCGCCAACCAATGTTTCATGCCGCTTACCGTCGGTGGCGGCATCAAGTCCGTGGACGATATGAATGCGATGCTTCGCGCTGGCGCGGACAAAATCAGCATCAATTCCTCTGCGCTTGCGAATCCCGAACTTATCCGGCAGGGCGCTGAAAAATTTGGCAGCCAGTGCATTGTCGTCTCCATTGATGCGAAAAAAGTCGCCCCGGACAAATGGGAAGTATTCTCACACGGTGGTCGCAAGCCGACCCGACGTGATGTCATCGAATGGACCAAATGCGCGGTGTCGCTCGGCGCTGGCGAGATTGTTTTAAACAGCATTGATGCCGATGGCACAAAAGCAGGTTTTGATTTAGTCATAACGCGGCGCGTCAGTGAATCGGTCGGCGTGCCAGTCGTGGCCAGCGGCGGTGCGGGAACGCTGGAACACATGGCCGACGTGCTGCTCGAAGGCAAAGCCGACGCCGTCCTCGCCGCGAGCATTTTCCATTTCGGCGAATACACCGTCGGCGACGTGAAACAATTTCTGGCAAAGAAAAAAATCCCGGTGCGGTTATGATTAAGCCAAATCCTGGTAGTGGGTCAGTTTGAATCCAAGCCGTTCCGCAGACTCACTGCAGCCTCGTGGCAGCAAGGTTGCCGCATCGCTGCCGCAAGCTCCGTCAGGAGCGAAATCTTCCGGTTCTTTTGCCAATGATGCCGCTCCTACGGAGTTTGAATGGTTCTTCATCGGACAACTACTAAGATGTCGTCCCGCCGGGGCTCTCAAGCCAAAATGCGATTTCAGATTTCAAACTGAGCCAATCTTTTATCACGTTTTTCTGTTTGTGTTCTCATAATCTAAAACCCTTTCAAAAAGCGCAATCCAGTAGGACAGCGCCCACATGGGAACACATGGCATAAGCCCTGCTTAAAGGCATAACAGACGCGGTTTTGGCCGCAATTGTTCTCCATTTTTGGAGTGCGCCGTGCGCGAGGTGAAGGAATTTCTCGCAAAGAAGGACACACCGGTGCGTTTGAGACGTTTATATGAATTGCTGCTTGAGATTATGGCTTGCTCGAGTAAGCGTACTTTTCCTTTGTTTTGTTGCTTCACAGCAACTGGCGTTGGCACAGGTCAGCCTTTCTTTGTCCTGGGCATATACTTCCACAAATGAGACTGGGTTTGGTGTCCAACGGGCGACATCCTCGAGTGGTCCTTGGACACAGATTGGAACTGCAGCAGCGCCGACCACTTCTTATTTGGACACCAATCTGCAATATTCGACCACTTATTACTATCAGGTTTGGGCTTACAATGCGTCGGTGAATTCACCTCTTTCCGCCATAGCCACTTTCACAACACCGTCAGCGCCTAACACAAACAACCTGACATTGAGCATTGTATCGCCGACGGCTGGTGAGCAGTGGAGCAACTCTGTGTTCACGGTGAGCGGGCAGGCCAGTGACAATGTGGCTGTGGCTGATGTGTATTATTCGCTGAACGGATCGGGCTGGACGAATGCCTCGACCGGGAATGGGTGGACGAACTGGACGGCGAATGTGACGCTGATAGCGGGGACGAACACGATAGCGGCGTATGCGGTGGACACCAGCGGCAACGTCTCGACGACCCAGAGCGTCAGTTTCGTCTATGTGTTGACTGCCCCCTTGACTGTATTGATTAACGGTAATGGCACGGTGAGTCCCGATTACAACGGCGCCCTGTTGCAAATCGGGCAGAGCTACTCGATGACGGCGAGTGCGTCAGCCGGTTATGCATTCACGGGTTGGACGGGGAGCATGACGAGCAGCGGCGCGACCCTGGGATTTACGATGGCCTCGAACCTGACGTTCACGGCGAACTTTAAAAACATCACCCCGCCGACGGTGAGCATCGTATCGCCGACGGCTGGTGAGCAGTGGAGCAATTCAGTGTTCACGGTGAGCGGGCAGGCCAGTGACAATGTGGGAGTGGCTGATGTGTATTATTCGCTGAACGGATCGGGTTGGACGAGTGCC
>JBEKBA010000117.1:0-7328 GCA_050015635.1 Verrucomicrobiota bacterium | reverse complement strand
ACCAAAGATTATGAGCTTGCAGGCAGAATGATTTTAATGAGGTTGCTTGAGGTGAGTTTGGTCTTGCGAGCTTGAATCCAGAACATCTCAGAATATGGCCTGATTGGAACTGCAATTCGCCGGTTGAAACCTATCCCGCCACGCCAGGGTAACTTTAGTGGATTAACATTTTTCCCGATGCTCGTCCGGTAAATGTCCGCGCCAGCCGTCAAGCAAGAAGGTGTGACTAAGTAGTAATGTGCATTTGAAGGGTCAACAGCAATAGTTAAAGTTGGATCAGCGACGGTCGTGGCGGAATCATCGTTGATCAATCGGTAAAACTGCTGTGTGCCGGATATGGGATTGGTCACGGTGTTCTGCCCGTTGATGATGACTGGTGTCACCGAAACGGGGCTCCACACCACCGGTGAGGCAAGGTTCGTGGTGGATTGTAAAGAGAACCCGGAATAATTAAACCCGGCCACATTGGTCGGCCACGTTAAAATTACATTTGGTCCAGAAAGAATTATGGTCAGTTGCAGCACCGGCAGCGAAAGACTGAACACCGCGCCAGAGACCAGACCAGAACCACCTAAATTGCCTATTCCAGACTCCGTCCCATAAAGGGTATTGCCCGATAAAATCAAACCGGCAATTGGATAAGCTCCGTCGCTGCCGTTAGTGAAACTATACAGGGTTTCAAAATCCGTGCCGTCGGTGTCGATGGCAAACACCGTGCCAACGCCCGAACTGCCGCCACTCTCCGTCGTCCCAAACAGGGTATTGCCTGATAAAAGCAATGGCGCTGCTGGAAAAGCTCCGTTGCTAGTGTTAGTAAAAGAATAAAGATTCGTAAAACCCGTGCCGTCGGTGTTGATGGCAAATACCGTGCCGGCCAAACTGCCGCTAAAGCACGTCGTCCCATACAGCGTGTTGCTTGATAAAATCAAACCGGCAAATGGAAAACCTCCATCGCTGTAGCCTGTAAAACTATACAGGTTTGTAAAGCCCGTGCCATCGGTGTTGACGGCAAACACCGTGCCAAAGCCATTGGTGCCGCCTCTCGGTGCCGTCCCATACAGGGTATTGCCCGATAAAATCAGAGTGCCTAACGGATAAGCTCCGTCGCTGTTGATGTGAGAAGAACCAGAGAGTGCCGTAAAATTATAAAGGTTTGTAAAACCCGTGCCATCGGTATTGATGGCGAACACCGTGCCACTGCCAGAACTTTGGGAGCGAGCACCCTCGCCAGACGTTGTCCCATACAGGGTGTTGCTTGATAAAATCAAACCTGCACTCGGATAAGCTCCGTCGCTGCCGTTGGTGAAACTATAAAGATTTGTAAAACCCGTGCCATCTGTGTTGATGGCAAACACCGTACCAGCTCCCGAACTGCCACCTTCATTCGCCGTCCCATAGAGGGTGTTGCCCGATAAAATCAGACTGTTCGGATTAGAACCGTCACTGTTGCTAAGAGTAACTTGACTAGCGAATGCCGTGAAAATGTAAAGGTTCGTGAAGTCTGTGCCATCGGTGTTGACGGCGAACACCGTACCATTGCCCGAATTGCCGCCCCAAAATGCCGTTCCATACAGGATGTTGCTCGATAAAATCAGACTGCCAGGATAAGCTCCGTCGCTGTTGGTACCATAAGCAATATCAGGAACATATGAGAGCGGCATGAAGCCATGCAGGGCCGTGAAGATGGGTTGGGCATAAACGGACGGCAGGGCGTTCGAAGAAAGCAGGGCGGCAACAGATAAAGCCACGGCAATTTTATATTTCATGGCGCTGCTCCATTCCAGTTTTCCTCCATGTAAGAATTAAGCCAACTTTGGTGACAGTTTTTGCGTGACTGGTGACCGCTTGCAACAGCATAGCACCCAGCAGCAAAATTTGAGTCAAGTTGCGTTTGATGTTAATCATTTTATTTTCGGTTGTGATTTGAGAACTGTTTCCAACCGGCTAATAATTTCATACTATAAGTCAGCAGAACGAATGCCAGAACAAGCTCTTTCCACGTCCAATCTTCCATGCGTCAGCACGTTGAATGGTTGGCGAAACATTTGGTTTGAATTTTTAAACCCTAAATAAATTGCCGAATTCCGTCGCCCTTATCCGCCGTCCAATTGCAGGAGCAATGCAGGATTGTGCGGCAGGGACGCTGCATCTGATTACGGACGCCGCAGCGCGGCATCCCTACCTTGGGAATCAATGCGTCTTTGGCCAGCAGGATGTTTTTGATGTTTATTATTTCATCGCACTGATGGCTCCGCTTTGCTTTGGGATGGAAAAATAAAATGTCGCGCCACCGTTCACCACTCCTTCCGCCCATGCCCGGCCGCCGTGCCGACGAATGATCCGCTGGACGTTCGCCAGGCCGATACCTGTGCCCTCAAACTCATCGTAACTGTGCAGGCGTTGGAACACGCCGAACAATTTGTGGGCGTAACGCGGATCGAAACCCGCGCCGTTGTCTCGAATGAAAATGACCGTCTCGCGGTCGTCACCGGGAACGCAACCGATTTCGATTTTGGCTTCGGCACGGGCGCCGGTGAACTTCACCGCATTGGAGATCAGATTGACCAGCACCAGGCGCAACAGGGCACGGTCGGCCTGCACCGCCGGCAGCGGGTGGATTTCCCAGGCAATATTTCGTTCCTTCGTGTCCGCCTGAAAATCGCCCACGGTCTCCTGGAGCAGTTGATCGAGATTGACCTCCGTCATTTGGATTTCCGAACGTCCGACGTGCGAGAAGGCCAGCAGGTCGGTAATCAAATTTCCCATCCGCTTTGCCGCCCCGGAAATCGTCGTCAGCAGCCGGAGACTGTTCTCTGAGAGTGACGGGCCGGCGTCTTTTTGCAACTGTTCCACGAAGCCCATGACCTGATGCAGCGGCGCGCGCAAATCGTGAGAAACTGAATAACTGAACGCCTCCAGTTCCTCGTTGGCGGTTTGCAGTTGCGCGGTGCGTTCGACGACGCGTTGCTCGAGTTCCGCGTTGAGACGGCTGATTTCATCTTCCGCGTGTTTACGCTGTGTGATGTCACGGACGTTGCATTGAATCACTTTTTTGTCACCGGCTTGATATACGTTGCTGACAAATTCCACGGCAATGTGGCTGCCATTCCTTGTTTCCAGCGGCAGGTTTTCATAGCGGACATAACCGTTATTTTGCAATCGCTCAAGCATGACCTTGTTCGACTCGATGTCCTTGAACGGACTCAGCTCGCCGACGGTTTTGCCGACCATTTCATCGCGGGTAAAACCCAATAGATGAAAAAGAAAGGGATTCACATCGTTGATGCGCCCCGTTTCAACGTCCAGAATCAGAATGCCATCCTTCGCCGCCTCGAACAGCCGGCGATAACTAAGTTCGGAGGCGCGAAGCGCCTGCCGGGCCTGTGTTTCGTTGCCGTTCCGGTTCTCGTTTATTGGATTGTTTTTCATTCCACTTTCACAAAAATCATTTTTTGCCCCGGCATCATGACGGCAATCCGGCCAAATTCAGGGCACTCAGGCATGTTTCGAGAGAGGCGTCTTTTTGTGACCGTCGTTGCCGTCGTCCGCGCGCAGGACTTTTTTTACCGCAGCCAGTAAATCATCATTGGGGAATGGCCTGGGTAGCATGGCGTCGGGTTTTAACCACGGCTTGCGGGCAAATTCGTGCATGGGCAATTCTGCCGTGGCCATGATGACCGGGAGCGCCATGCCCGCGGAACGCAGCTTCTCGATCATTTCAATGCCTGTCATTCTGGGCATTTTGTTATCGGTGATGATGAGATCGTAATTGTTGTCCTGAAGCTCGTCCCAGGCGGCGGCGCCATCTTCGGCCGTGTTCACCTCGTAGCCATGCCGAATCAGTATTTCAGAGTTGAGAAGGCGAAGATTGGGGTCGTCATCAACCACGAGGATGCGCTGGGACGAATTCGTTTGGGGTTGCAACAGTGCGCCGGCTGACTCTCCGTCTTGTGGGATTTTGTTGTCCTTCATATCACCCGGTTGAGAGCCGGGCGCGGTGCCATTTGCTTCGCACAGGACTTTTTTTACCGTTCCCAACAACTCGTCCACGGTATGGGGCTTGATCAACACGGCGGCCGGCAGGAGCCAGGGGTGCAGGGCGAATTCCCATGCAGGCATCGTTCCGGTGGCCATGATGACCGGCAGAGTCATGTGGGCGGCATGGAGCTTTTTCAGCAACTCAAGGCCTGACAACTTCGGCATACTGTGATCGGTGACCAGAAGATCATAGCTGTTGACTTGAAGCTCATCCCAGGCGACGGCGCCATCTTCGACGGCGTCCACCTCGTAACCGGATTGAATCAATACCTCGGCGTTGAGGCGGCGGGTGTCACCATCATCTTCCACCACGAGAATGCGAAGGGGTGGATTCGGTTTATCCGGTGCGCCGGCTGGCTCTCCGGCTTGCGGGATTTTGATTTCCTTCATGGCTAAGATAAGTCAGGTGGACTGTTTGGCGGGTGCCATCCAACGACCTGCAGTGGGCTGGCGTTGCCGGTTTGACGGTGGGGCAATGTCCGGGCGGGTACCGGCAGTCGCGTGGAGAACATTTTTCACCGTTCCCAACAACCGTTCGTAGGTATAGGGCTTGAGCAACATGGTGGCCGGTAGCAGCCAGGGGTGCAGCGTGAATTCCCACGTGGGCAAATTTCTGGTGGCCATGATCGCCGGCAGGGCCATGCGGGCGGCATGGATCTTGTGGAGCAACTCAACGCCTGAGACCTTCGGCAAGTGTTGGTTGGTAATCAGCAGATCGTAGCGGTTGAATTGAAGAATGTCCCAGGCGACAGCCCCATCCTTGGCACCATCCACGTGATAGCCGGAGTTAATCAACTTTGCAGCGTTAAAACGGCGGATGTCACGATTGTCCTCCACCACGAGAATACGGCGGGTCGGGTTCGGTTGGTGTTGAGGTGGTGTGCCGGCTGGATTTTTAGTTTGCGGAATTTTGTTTTCCTTCATGGCTTCGATACGTTAGTTGGAATGTCTGGCGGTCGCTATGGGGTGTTTCCCTACCGGAGATTGCTTTGCATCATTCAGCCGGAACATTATGGGTGCCGGGACGGCACACGAAAATGAAAGTTAAACCGGGGACGTGGTGGAAGTCCTTGCGGACGGCCAATGCGCCTGGCGGCGCGGGGATGGGGAATGGGATCTAGGAAATGGGGAAAATAAGCACGAAGCATTTTAGACACGGATAAAGGGGAAAGGTATTCGGCGTGGACGCCGAAGCACCTTGCGGTGCGGCCAATAGCGAGACGCCCGCACTCCCCACATACAACAGAGAAAGATTTAACCATGGTTTAACACGGATACTGCAAAGTGGAGAAGGGTAAGAATTTCACGAATGAAAACACCTCTCCCCAGAGCGGAGTGGCAAAGGACATTATTGTGCGGCCAAACTCAACTCCTGCCAGAGCCGCGCGCTCATGCGCTGACCGTTTTCAAAACAATCCAAATCGAATTTTTCGTTGGGCGAATGGGCGTTGTCTTCCGGCAGGCCGAGGCCGAGCAGCAGCGTGTCCGCGCCGAGAATTTTTTTGAAGTCGTTCACAATCGGAATAGAGCCGCCTTCGCGCATCAGCACCGGCTCGCGGCCAAACGCCTGACGCAACGCGCGCAACGCGGCCTGTGCCTGCGCGCTGGTTGGCGAGACGAGATACGCTTCCGCGCCGTGGCCGGCCTCGATTTCCAGCCGCACCGTCGGCGGACAGATTTTTTTGAGGTGAGTGCAGACGATTTTGCGGATACGCGCGGGATTTTGATCCGGCACAAGGCGGCAGGTGATTTTTGCGCGCGCCCACGCGGGCACGATGGTTTTGCTGCCGGCGCCCTGATAGCCGCTGGTCAGGCCGTTGATTTCAAAAGTTGGACGCGCGCTGCGTTGTTCGGTGGGAGTGAAACCGCGTTCGCCAAAAAGTTTTTTCACGCCGAGCAATTTTTCCAATTCGCGGTCCTTGATTGGCAAACGTGAAAATTGTTTTCGTTCGTAAGCGGAAAGCGGTGCGATGTCGTCGTAAAAACCGGGGATGGCGATGCGTCCGTTTTTGTCGCGGAGTCCGGCGAGCAACTGGCTCAAGGCCATGGCGGGATTGTCCACCGCGCCGCCGAAAATGCCGGAGTGCAGATCGCGCGACGGCCCGCGCAGAGTGATTTCAAAGGCGATGATGCCGCGCAATGCGTAAGTCAGGGCGGGATGTTTCAGGTCGGGCATTCCGGTGTCGGAAACGACGATGGCGTCGCAGTCCAGTTCCACGCGATTTGATTTAAGAAATTTTGCGAGATTGGCGCTGCCGACCTCTTCCTCGCCTTCGATTACAAAGGTGAGATCGCAGGGCAGGGGAGTGCCGGTCTTCAAATAAGCTTCGACGGCCTTTAAGTGCGCGAAATTCTGGCCTTTGTTGTCCGTGCTGCCACGGGCGTAAATGGAGCGGCCTTCGATGCGCGGTTCGAACGGCGGCGACTTCCATAATTCCAGGGGCTCCGGCGGTTGCACGTCGTAATGACCATAGACCATGAAGTGCGGCTGGCGCGGGGACGTATTGCGCGGCGTTTTGGCGACCACGATGGGATGGCCGGCGGTCGGACAAAGTTTTGCCTCGAGTCCGATTTTGCGGCAATGGTTCACTAGCCATCCGGCGCAGGCTTGCAAATCCTGCGTATGCTGCGGCTGCGCGGAGACGCCGGGAAAGCGGAGGTAATCGCACAATTCCGCCACGAAGCGGGACTGGTTGCGTTTGAGATAATCAAGGACGACCTGCATGACCTTTAGCTAAACGTTCAAAGGCGGGTTTGCCAAGAAGAACCGTCCGGAATTTGCGGCAGCTTGACCACGCAAGCACGAATGTCGGCGGGCGCGGCGATTACACACGAGTTATTTGCCGGCACCCGCCGAGGCGCCCAGTTCTCACAGGGCTGAAAGAACTTAATCCACGGCGGCGGTATGACAAGCGATTTTTAAAAATAATTTTTATTTATGGCAATGGATGCACATTCTTCATCAAACGCCTTTACTTTCTGCCCGGATAGTTTGAAAAATTAAACATGCCGAAGCGTTATTCGCCGCTGCCACTTGCATGGCTGCTGCTTTGCGTTCTTATCCCCGGTGTTTGCGCCATGGCGGAAACGAATCAATCCGACTCGCCTTTCCTGGTGGATTCCTGGAGCACCGGGGAAGGGTTGCCCCAAAGCTCGGTTATTTCGGTGATTCAAACGAGGGATGGTTATCTCTGGCTGGGCACGCTCAACGGTCTGGTGCGCTTTGACGGAATTCATTTCACGGTTTTTGATGAAAACAACACGCCGGGACTGGACAGCGACCGGATTGT
>JBEKBA010000116.1:0-7337 GCA_050015635.1 Verrucomicrobiota bacterium | reverse complement strand
GATTCGCGACCAGCCGGATTTTGTCCGTTCACGTCTTGCCACGCGCGGGGCAGGGGACGAAAAGCTCGTTGACGGAATTCTTCAAGCCGATGAACAACGGCGGAAATTTCTGGCGGAGGTCGAATCGCTCAAGGCGCAGCGCAACCGCGTGTCGAAGGAAATCGGCGCATTGATGGGCCGGAATAAAACCGCCGAGGCGGAGGCAAAAAAGTCGGAGACGCGCGAGTTGGGCAACGGTATCGCCGCGCTCGACAAGCAGGCGGTGGAAGCGGAGGCGACGCGCGATCAATTGATGCTGCGTCTGCCGAACCTGCCGCATGAGTCGGTGACGATTGGAAAAACAGCCGAAGACAACCCGGTCGTCCGCATTCACGGCGAAAAAACAAATTTCACTTTCAAACCAAAATCACACGTTGAACTTTGCGAATCGCTCAAGCTTGTGGACTTCGCGCGCGGAGCGAAATTGTCAGGCAGCGGATTTTTGCTTTATACAAATTGGGGTGCGCGGCTGGAGCGTGCGTTGATTCAATTTCTGCTTGATTTGCATATTACGGAGCATGGTTACACGGAAGTCTCGCCGCCGTTCATGGTCGGGCCGCAATGTCTCGAAGGTGTCGGTCAATTTCCAAAGTTTAAGGATCAGTATTATGGCGTGGCCGAGGGTGACGACAGGGAAAAGCTCGGCAAACTTTATTTGATTCCAACCGCCGAGACGCCGGTGGCGAATATTCATCGCGAGGAAATTTTGTCTGAGAAAAGTTTGCCGGTTTATTATTGCGCCTACACGCCGTGTTTTCGCGGCGAGGCGGGCGCGGCGGGCGTCGGCACGCGCGGCATGATTCGCGTGCATCAATTCGACAAGGTTGAATTGATAAAAATCGTAAAGCCGGAAAACAGTTGTGACGAACTGGACAAAATGGTCGCAAACGCGGAAAAGGTTTTGCAACGGCTCGGCTTGCATTACCGCGTCATCATGCTTTGCACCGGCGACATGGGGTTCGGTAGCGCGAAAACTTACGACCTTGAAGTCTGGGCCCCGGGGCAGGGGAGTTATCTTGAAGTTTCAAGCTGCTCGAACTGCGGGGATTTTCAGTCGCGCCGGATGAATCTGCGATTCAAAGCGGAATCGGGCGAAAACAAATTCCCGCACATTCTCAATGGCAGCGGCACGGCGCTGGCGCGATTGTTTGTGGCGCTGATTGAAACGCATCAACAGGCGGATGGCGGCGTTGTCATCCCCGAAGCGTTGCAACCTTATTTGAAGACGGAACGCATCGTTGCGTAATCACAATTGATGAAAATCCTGCTCGCCAGCAGCGAAGTCCATCCGTTCTCAAAAACCGGCGGCCTGGCCGACATGGTTGGCGCGCTGGGCAAGGCGCTCGCCCGTGCCGGCCATGAAGCGGGAATCGTCACGCCGTTGTATCGCGGCGTCCGTGAACAGTTTCCCAAAATGCAGCGCGTGGACTGGTGGTTTGATTTGCCGTTGGGCGCGAATCGCGTGCCGGCGGAATTGTTTTCGCTCGAAGTTGAAAAAGGGCTGATGGTTTATTTCATCCGGCAGCCGGAATTTTTTGATCGCGCCGGAATTTATATGGAGAATAAAGTCGGCTATGCTGACAATGCCGGTCGGTTCATTTTTTTCTCCAAGTGCGTCGCACACCTCGCGCGTTATCTGCCGTGGCGACCGGATATCGTTCATGTTCACGACTGGCAGCCGGCCATCGTGCCCGCGTTGATGCTGTATCAAAAACACATGGAAGGGTGGTGGAATGCGCCACGAACGTGCCTGACGATTCATAATCTTGCGTATCAGGGGATTTTTCCGCCGGGCGCGTTCGCATTGACGAATCTGCCGCCTGAATTTTTCACGGTCGAAGGTGCGGAATTTTACGGGCAAATGAATTGCCTCAAGGCCGGAATCATCTTTGCGGATGTAATCACGACGGTTAGTCCGCGTTACGCGCGCGAAATCATGACTGAGGAATTCGGCTGCGGCTTGGACGACCAACTGCGTCGTCGGCAAAACCGGCTGTTTGGAATTCTCAACGGTGTGGATTGCGACGAATGGAATCCGGCGCGTGATCCGTTTTTATCGCGCGCCTATTCCGCCACACGGCTGGCGGGTAAAACCGCCAATAAACTTGCGCTGCAAAAGGAACTCGGTTTGCCGCCTGCAAAAACCGTGCCGTTGTTCGGAACCATTTCACGATTAGCCGAACAAAAGGGCGTGGATATTCAACTCGGTGCGCTCGAAGAAATGTTGAGCGCGGACATCCAGTTCGTTCTGCTCGGCAGTGGGTCGCCGGCTTACGAACACGGCTACCAGGGACTCGTGCGGCGTTTTCCCAACCAGGTCGCCATTCGCCTCGGTTACGACGAATGTTTGGCACATCGCATCGAGGCCGGGTGCGATTTTTACCTCATGCCGTCGCGGTTTGAACCGAGCGGTTTGAATCAAATGTATAGTTTGCGTTACGGCGCAATTCCCATCGTCCGCGTTACCGGTGGCCTCGACGACAGCGTGATTGATTTCACGCAGGATGCTGAACGGGCCAACGGAATTAAATTTCAGGAATATTCGGTGCGGGCACTGGCCAAGGCGATGCGCAAGGCTCTGTTCCTCTATCAACAACCTGAATTACTGCGCCGCTGCCGGCAAAATGCGATGAAAATGGATTTTTCCTGGGAAGAAACCGTCGGCGAATATGTAAAAATTTATGAAGTGACGCGTCAGATTTAGAGGTCACGCGGCGTTACATTTGACAAGGTCGACGCCATGAAATCAACTAAATATAACAAACATTGTGCAACTATAACTATCCTGCCGAATCTGAAGTTTTGGACCTTTGTTTTGTGCTGTTAAACGATTTGACGAGCTTGCGAACAAACAAACGCGGCAAAATTCGGAGCAAAAGAATCACCAGACGGTTTGGCAAACCGGGAATTGCCAGCACTTTGCCATTACGATAAGCGCGATGGCCGTAACTCGCAACAGCTTCAGCCGACATTTTTGATGTTCTGTGCCGCTCGATTGTTTGTCCGCGCGCGATATTGCCGAAATTGGTTCTGGTCGCGCCTGGACACAAAACTGACACAATCAAGCCTGTGCCGGAAAGTTCTTCGGCCAGTGCTTCAGTGAAGGAATTGACATACGCCTTGGTTGCATAATAAACCGCCATGTTGGGTCCGGGCAAAAATCCGGCCACGGAACCGACGTTGAGAATTCCTCCACGTTTCCGCTTTATCATATCGGGCAGAAACAATCCGGTCAGTCCGGTCAGCGCACCAAGATTGACGTTGATGATTTCAAGTTGTCGCTCAAGCGGCAGTTTGGTAAACGCGCCGTTTAAACCAAATCCGGCGTTGTTGACCAGCACATCCACGGAAATTTTAGCCGCGCGCAATTCTTCAAAAATTCGCCCGAGAGTTTCGGGCAGGGCAAGGTCGGCGGTTATCACGCGTGCTTCAATCCCGTGCGTCTGACGCAATTCTTCGGCGAGCTTTTCCAAGGCCGAAGTGTTGCGCGCGACCAGAATCAAACGGCAGCCATCCGCCGCAAAACATTTCGCCAGTTCCAGACCGATTCCCGACGATGCGCCGGTGATTAAAATCGTTTCGCTGTTGGTCACACCCATTTTTATTTACTCATCATCCAGCCCAAAACGCTCGGTGAGCGGCCAGTAAACGAAAAAGGATTTGCCGATGACTTTCTCCTGCGGAAAATCGCCCCAATAACGCGAATCTGAACTGTTCATGGTGTTGTCGCCCATCACAAAATAATGATTGGTCTCCACCTGAAAATCACTTCCGGGCGCCAGCCCTTCCAACATTCCATGTCCGTAATATTGATTCTCCTGATAATTCCATTCCTGCCCCGCATCTGCAAACGCATACAGGTTTTCAAAATGCGGCGTCGAGGCCGACAACGGCTGGCCGTTCACGACCAGATGTCCGACGGGAACCGTGCCCAATCTCGGCACGTTCGAAACTTCGCCATCCTGCTTGATGGATAATGTCTCACCACCGAGTCCCACCAGACGCTTGATATAAAACGTGCCCTGCTCTCTTGGCGGCAGGCGATCTATGCCTTGCGTCGCAAAAACAACGATCTCACCGCGCACCGGCTTGCGAAAATTGTAAGTGAGCCGGTCCACAAACAAATGGTCGCCGGCGTGGACGCGTATTTTCACCACGTCATCGCCCTTGTGATAAACGCGACCCGATTCGAGTTTAAGTCCAGCGCGATATTCCAGCGGCTCTTCGCCGTAATCCGGCGGAAACCAGATCGTGTGAGCCACACCGCCAATCACAACTGTTTGCTTGATGTTAAAAATCAGGAATTTTACCGGCGGATTGACCGCCTCCAGTTCACCGTCGTTTTGCGCCACGACATGAACATAAGAATACCCTTCAAACCATTCTTTGACGCTCTCCCAGCCGGTTGGAATCGTGACGGACTTCTGCAATTTTAGTTGTGCTCCAGCCGCAGCCTGAAGTTTGGCTTTTTGATTGTCATCCAACCCTCCATACTCTGCGGCGCCTTCGGCATCGAAGGTGACGGCGGAAAAATCCGGAGTTGACGTGACTCCGTAAAGTGTCGGCTGCATCGAGCCGGTCGGAATCTTGAACGGCTGCATAAAAAAGGTGCGGATGCCCATGGCGACCGTAAGCGCGACTAGAAGCACTTCGACATTCTCGCGCCACATGGCGTTGGGATACGGCTTGAACCATTTGTTGGCGGCAAACTCCAGTTCCTCCATCTTGATCCGGATTTTTCCCGTGTGCTTTCCGGCCAGCGCAACGTTCAACTCGTTCATCGCGACGGTCACCCCGGCAATGGCCTGCGGCGAAAGAATGTCGCGTTGTGCCGACATCAGGCGGCGGACGTGCTTGCGCATCGCGCACGCCTCGCGAACCGTTTTGGAAATGAACCAGCGGAATATCATAGTTTGTTAAAAGGCTTCGACACGAATTTCACAAATTTACACAAATTGATAAGGGAAAATCCAAAATTAAATTCGGATTTCGGCATCATTTGGAGTATTTCGCGGTTAATCACATTGGCCGCACCGCAAGGTGCTTGGGTGCAGCGTCACGCTGCTTTATGCTTTGAGAACTTCAATAAACGCCTCCTGCGGAATGTTCACGTTGCCGATGGATTTCATCCGCTTTTTACCTTCTTTTTGCTTTTCCAGCAACTTGCGTTTGCGCGAGACGTCGCCTCCGTAACATTTCGCCGTCACGTCCTTGCGAAACGCGCTCACGGATTCCGACGCGACAATCTTCCCGCCGATGGCCGCCTGGATCTTCACCTGGAACTGCTGGCGCGGAATCACTTCCTTCAACTTCTCCGCCAGCGTGCGTCCCCTGCCCTCCGCCTTGCTGCGATGCACGATGCACGAAAATGCGTCCATCGGTTCGCCGTTCACCAGCATGTCCAGTTTCACCATGTCGCTCTCCAGGTAATCCGCCGGCTCGTAATCCATCGAGCCGTAACCGCGCGTCATGCTTTTGATGCGGTCATGAAAATCAATCAGGATTTCATTCAAAGGAATCAGCGCCGTCAGCATCACGCGCTTCGCGTCGAGCGTTTCCGTATGTTCAAGCGTGCCGCGCTTCTCGGAAATCAACGCCATCATGTCACCGATGTTTTCGTTCGGGCAAATCACGAACGCCTTCACCATCGGCTCCTCGATCTTTTCAATGTACGTCACCTCCGGCAGAAACGCCGGGTTGTCCACTGCCTTCTGCGTGCCGTCCGTCATCGTGACGTGGTAAACCACGCTCGGATACGTCGCGATGATGTCCATGTCGTATTCACGGCGCAACCGCTCCTGCACAATTTCCATGTGCAGCAATCCCAGAAAGCCGCAACGAAAACCGAATCCCAGCGCCACGCTCGTCTCGGCCGTGTAAGCAAACGCCGAATCGTTCAACTGCAATTTGCCCATGCTCGCCTTCAGATGCTCGTAGTCCGCCGTGTTGATCGGATAAATGCCGCTGAACACCATCGGATGAATTTCCTTGAAGCCCGGCAGCACCGGCGACGGATTCCGCGCGTCCGTGATCGTGTCGCCCATTTTCACTTCTTGCGCTGTCTTGATGTTTGCAGTGAAATAACCCGTCTCGCCGACTTCCAATTTCGCGCGCGTGTAAGGTTTCGGATTGAAACTGCCGACCTCCTTCACCTCGACATTTTTCCCCGAATGCAACAGCTTCACCTGCTGGCCGGCTTTCAATTCGCCGTTGAACACGCGCACGTGCGTGACGACGCCCTTGTAAGTGTCGAAATAGGAATCGAATGCCAGCGCCTGCAAACTCCCCTGCCCCGTCGGTTTCGGCGGCGGAATGCGCTCGACAATCGCCTCCAGAATTTCCTCGATGCCAATCCCCTCTTTCGCGCTCGCCGGAATCGCCAGCGCCGCGTCAATCGTCAAAATATCTTCAAGCTGTTGTTTCGTTTGCGCGACGTTTGCGTGGCCGAGATCAATTTTGTTGATGACCGGGATGATTTCGAGATTTTGCTTCATCGCCAGATGCATATTGGCGACCGTTTGCGCCTCCACACCCTGCGCCGCGTCAATGATGAGCAACGCCCCTTCGCATGCGCTCAAGCTGCGCGACACTTCGTATGCGAAGTCCACGTGGCCGGGCGTATCAATCAGGTTCAGCTCGTATGTCTCGCCGTTGCGCGCCCGGTAAAGCATCGTGACCGGATGCGCCTTGATGGTGATGCCGCGTTCGCGCTCCAAATCCATCGAGTCGAGCAGTTGCGCCTCCATGTCGCGCGTAGCGATCGTGCCGGTGCGATGCAATAGCCGGTCCGAAAGCGTCGTCTTGCCGTGATCAATGTGGGCAATGATGCTGAAATTTCTAATGTGCGCTGCGTCCATTTATTCTCTGAATCAGAGCGCGGCAGGATAAACGCAATGCGATTGAAGAAAAGGAAATTTGAATTGCGGCACACTTGCGGCAGCACTGCTGCAATGGTGCTGCAGCGACCTTTTTGCCGGCAAACCAAACAGCGGTGCGCAGCCTTACTGTTGTTTGCCTTTGGTTGCCGGGCTGGTTTCTATCTTATGGGCTGAGAGCTTGTTTGATTAACATCAGGCGCAATCTTTTCCAGTTTGGCCTTGGCTGCCAGGGCGGTTTCTATCTTTTGGGTCAAATTTTTGGGGTCGAGCGCATCAAGGCCCGCGACCAAAATTATTCCCGTGTCACCATCCACCAACACTGGACAAGGAATGACAACAACGCCGTATTCAGTCGCCACGGCGGGAACATCATAGATTTGCGGCCAGGTCATGTCATGGTCGTGAACGAATTTGAGGAAA
>JBEKBA010000115.1:0-7475 GCA_050015635.1 Verrucomicrobiota bacterium | reverse complement strand
ATTGTGAACCGGCTTTGAAACAAGGTCAATCGGGTTCATTTTCCCCTGCGGTTGACGTTGCGGGATTTCCCCCCGTTCAAGGTTGCCGGCTTCCGAAGAAATTTTCAACATCCCGGTTTGCGTCAACCGAAGGTGTCGTACGCGCACCGGAAAGCTTTCCGCATCAAACCGGCTCACCATGACAAGCAAGGGTTTCGAGTGGCGGATGTCGTTTAATTTCTGAAAATTGGTTTTCATATATGAATTCGCATGGTGGTATTTGCTTCAATATCCCGGTCTTTTTTGTTCTTTGCGCTGCGTATGAACGTAATGTAAATCCGCGGGTTTGCCCGCCATGCGCGCGAGTCTTGATTCAACGGGTTCGGCGAGCAGCCGGCGGATGGTCTGAAGCAGTATTGGAAAATCGAGCGGCTTTTCGAGCAACGCTCCGACTCCCGCACCCGTCGCGGTGAAGAGCTGGTTTGACCTGGCAGTGATGATAATCACAGCCAGCGAAGGGTTTTCCGTTGAGAGCCTTTCGAAGGTATCCCAGCCGTTCTTTCCGGGCAGGTTCAAATCAAGCAGCACCAAATCAATCTTTTCGGCGGCAGCGATTTCGAGCGCGGTCGTTCCATCAGCGGCAGCCCAAACCAAATAGCCTTCACCGACCAGCACGCGGGTCAACATTTGACGCACGGAGGTATCGTCGTCCACAACCAAAATCCGATTCTTCGGCGGCTTCACATTTCCGCCCCGACCCGTCTCACGGGGTGGGGGTGAATTAGCAGATTCGTTCTGGCTCTGCATGGGTTTACTCCTTTTGGGTAGGCTTCAATTGGCTGGCTTAAATAAGCAGTCTTGAAGCCGGGGTCCGTCAGCCGTTGCACGCGCTCCGTCCCGGATTCGGCCAGCAAACGGGCAATGGTAGCGAGCAACAGAGGCAAATTCAGGGGCTTCTCCATCAGGGCATCAATGCCCATTTCCAAAGCGTGATGGTATTGCTGCGGCCTGGCGGTGATGACGATGACGGGCACCAAAGGATGGGTCTGGCTCATCAAGTCGAACGCGTCCCAGCCGTCCCGGTTCGGCAGGTTTAGGTCCAGCAAAACCAGGTCGGGCACATCCGCAATGAACTTCGCGGCGGTTTCGCGTCCCGTCCGGGCGAGCACCACGTCGTAATTTTCAAATTCCAAAACGCGTCCCAACGTTTGCCGCACGGCCGCATCATCGTCGGCCAACAAGATTTTTGCTTTCATGATCAAAATTTCATACCAATCGTTCAATAACTTTAGCGAAGACCATGCCAACGCCGGATTGAGCCGGCCAGGCCTTCAATAACAACAACTTCCGGGTTCCGCAGGAGATGGCGCGTGGATTTGACTGGAAAGCAAGTATGCTGAACTGCAAATGTTCTTGGCAGGCGGCCGCAGTGAACCGAACTGGAAGCGGGACCAAATCCACATTTTACGGGGTAAACGAGGATTTGACATGAAAACGGCGATGCGCACGATTTATGCGTGCAGCAGTCCCCGGGAATCGGGTGGCTGGTTCTGGTGGCGTGTCACCGCCTCATCCATTAAGTTTTTTAGTCGGCTATGAAATTCGGAATCAAGTTCAGATTGGTGGCGCTCGCGCTGGTGGTGGGGCTGATGGGCGTGTTGATCGTGCTGGCGACCTTGAATTCGCAACGGCAAGCCGCGGAGTTGCGCGACAGGTTAAGCCAGGTGGATTACGAAAGTTTCAGAATGGCGGATCAATTCCACGATTCACTCCGCGAACTGAACAATACGATGCAGCGTTACGGAACGGATCATGATCCGGCGAGCTGGAACGAATTCGTCGAAGCCAGCCACAAACTCAGCGGCTGGATTGAGGAACAGAAACCCAAATTGACCACGCAACACGAAAAGGATGCCCTGCAACAAATTGACATTGCCTACGATGACTACCTGCGTGTCGCCCTGGATTTACAGGCGAAGATACAGTCCCTCGGCCAACAGAGCGCCACGCTGGCCGACTTTAATCCGCTCCGCAAGGCGTCGCAACATGTCGCCGATTTGAGCCAGGATCTGGGCAAGGCCCTTTTTGATTCGCGCGCACAGATGTTCGCACACGCGAATCAAATGCTGAGCCAACTCCGCTGGTCGGTGCTCGGCTCGCTTGGTTTGTTATTCGTGTTCGGGTTGGCGCTGGCCGGCGTGGTTTACCGGGACATGATCGCTCCGCTGCGCGTCAAACTGGTGGAAAGCCAGTCCCTGGTGGAGCGTCATGAGAAGCTGGCTTCGCTGGGGATGCTTGCGGCCGGAGTGGCGCATGAGATTCGCAATCCGCTGACGGCAATCAAAGCCGCCCTTTTCATCCAGGAAAAGAAATTTCAACCCGGTTCGGAGGAGCTTGCCGATGTTGAACTCGTTGAACGGGAAATTCTGCGCCTGGAACGGATCGTGAATGACTTTCTCCAATTCGCCCGCCCGACCGAGCCGGAATTAACAACCGTGCCGGCAGAGATGATTCTACAAGAAACGCAGCATTTCCTGGCACCTCAACTCGCCCGGACCAACATTGCCTTGATTTTGGAACCCTCCGCACCCATGAAAATCCGGGTGGACCCGACGCAGATTAAACAGGTATTAATCAACCTCGTTCAAAACGCCGCCGACAGCATCGGACAAGACGGCACGGTCAAATTGCGCGCGCGCCGGGATCGCAAACACATCGCCAACGGAGAGATCAACGTGGTCATCCTCGAAGTTGCCGACACCGGCGAAGGCATTCCACCGGAAATCGAGAAGCGGTTGTTCGATCCCTTCTTCACCACGAAGGACAGCGGCACGGGATTGGGATTGTCCATCGCATCGGGCATCGTTCAGAAACACGGCGGCGCGCTTCAGTATCAAACGCAGGTGCATCATGGCACGACCTTTGGTATCGTGTTGCCGCAGGCAACTGAATGAACGCGGCGGCCAGAATTTTGCTGATCGAAGACGATTCCGGTATCATCGACACTCTGCAACGGGTGTTGGCCGCCGAAGGCCATGACATTGCCATCGAAAAGCGCGGTGATGACGGCCTGGCCCGTGCCGTGAAAGACACTTTCAATCTGGTCATCACCGATCTGAAGCTGCCGGGCCTGAACGGCCTGGAACTCGTTCGTCAACTGCACGCGGCCAAGCCGCGTCTGCCGATCATTCTGGTCACCGCATTTGGCACCGCCGAAACCGCCATCGAAGCGATGAAGGTTGGCGCCTACGATTATCTGCTCAAGCCGTTCGACATTCCGCAATTGATTGAACTGGTGCACAAAGCCGCCGACAGCAATCGCCGGATGTCCGAGCCGGTCGGTTTGGGCGAAGCCAGCCAGAGTCGCGACGCGCTCGTTGGCCGGAGCCAGGCCATGCAATCCATTTACAAGGAAATCGGCCGCATCGCCGCCAGGCCGGTCAGCATTTTGATACGCGGGGAAACCGGCACGGGCAAGGAACTCATTGCCCGCGCCATCTACCAGCACAGCGACCGCGCCAACGCGCCGTTCATTGCCATCAACTGCGCGGCGATTCCCGAAACACTTCTGGAAAGTGAATTGTTCGGGCACGAACGTGGCGCGTTCACCGGCGCGGATGCGAGGCGAATCGGGCGCTTCGAGCAAGCGGATCACGGCACGATCTTTCTCGATGAAATCGGCGACATGACCCTCGGCACGCAGGCGAAACTTCTGCGCGTGCTTCAGGAAAAAACCCTGCAACGGTTGGGCGGCAAAGAAACCGTTCCGGTGGACGTCCGCCTGATCGCCGCCACCCACCGCGACCTCGAAACCGCCATCCGCGGGAAACAATTTCGCGAAGACCTGTATTACCGCCTGAACGTGGTGGCAATCACACTGCCGCCGTTGCGCAATCACCGCGAGGATGTTCCCGACCTCGTCCGCTATTTTCTCGGCAAGCACGGTCAGGATCTTGGCAATGCGAGTCCGTCCATTCATTCCGAAGCGGTGGAGTTCCTTCAGTCGCAATCCTGGCCGGGCAATGTGCGCGAGTTGGAAAATGTCATGCGCAAGACCCTGCTCGCCGCGCAAGGTTATACCATCAACCTCGACCACGTCCGCGCCGCGCTGAACAAAAGTAACGATTCCGCCTATTCCTCCGCGCGCCCGTTTGGCGATTACGTGGACGACCTGCTGGCCGCCGCGCACCGCGGCGAACTGGCGGACGCGCACACGCGCATCCTGGAAACCGCCGAGCGGGAATTGTTCACGCGTGCCATTCAACTGGCGCACGGCAACCAGGCCCGGGCCGCGCGCTGGCTGGGCATTTCACGCATCACGATGAAGGCCAAACTGGTTCAATTCGGCCTTCACCCCGGCCAGGATGCCGACCCGGAGCCGTGAGGTTCAGGTGATTTTGCCATGCGCTTGACTGACGGTCACTTAAATCATGGACGATTGGATATAAATACATGAAGATACGGATACTAATGATGAGAATTTTTCTGGCGGCGGGTGTTTGTCTGCAGATGACGTGGGGCGGTCTGGCGGCGGCGCAAAACCCGCCGGTCGCGCCGGTGCGGAACGTGACGGACACATATTTCGGGACGACCGTCAACGATCCGTATCGTTACATGGAAAACCTGTCGGATCCCGGGGTCATGGCGTGGATGAAAGCCCAGAACAATTACACGCATACTTTGCTGGAGGGCATTCCGGAACGAAAGGCGTTGCTCGCCCGCATTCAGGAACTGGACAATGCCGTCGCGGCAAGGGTGGCTGACTTCCGCCGGTTGCCGGATGGCCGGTATTTTTATCTCAAGCGATTGCCGGAGGATAACACATTCAAACTTTACGTGCGCGAGGGATTGACCGGCAGGGAAACCCTGCTGTTTGATCCGGAGAAGTTCGCCAGGGCCGCCGGCAAGCCGTATGCCATCAATTATTATGAGCCGTCGTTCGATGGGAATCTGGTTGCCTGCGGGCTTTCTGCCGCCGGCTCGGAAGACGCAGTGATTCACGTGGCCGAAACGGCGACGGGAAAGGAAGTGGATAAACCCATTGACCGCGCCGAATTCGGGGGAATCAGTTGGTGTCCCGATGGGAAGTCGTTTTTCTACAATCGCCTGCAAAAAATGGAACCCGGGATGCCGGCAACCGAACGTTACCAAAACAGCCGCGTGTATCTGCACGTCATCGGCGCCGATGCCGACCGGGAACAACCCGTGCTGGGCTATGAAAATTCGCCGCTCGTGAAAATGGACCCGGCTGACAATCCCTTTGTGAGCACAACGCCGGATTCGAAATATGCCGTGGGCGATATCGAGCATGGAACACAAGTGGAGCAGACTTTATACGCGGCCCCGCTGGCATCCGTGGGCAAGCCGAACACGCCGTGGAAAGAAATCTGCGATGTGGGGGACGGCGTCACGGATTACGCGGTGAGGGGGAAGCAGATATTTTTGCTGACGCACCATGGCGCATCCCGATTTAAAATCATCAAAACGTCCCTGGCCAGGCCTGATCCGGCCGCGGCAAAGACGGTCGTGCCGGCCAGTGACGCCGTCATTACGGGTCTGGCCCCCGCCAGGGATGCGCTCTACGTGGAATTACGGGACGGCGGCATCGGGCGTCTCCTGCGGGTGTCATTTCAGGGAAAGGCGGAAGCGGTCAAGCTGCCGTTTGATGGTTCGTTGGCCCTTTCGGCAACGGATTCGCGGCTGGACGGCACCTTGCTGGAGATGGGCACGTGGACCAAAGCCGGACAGATTTACGCCTACGACCCGCAGACGGAAAGTATAACCAACACCGGCTTGCAGCCGTTGGGACAGTTCGATGCGCCGGACGACCTTGAATCAGTCGAGGTCAAGGCCAGAAGCCACGACGGGGTAATGATTCCATTGTCCATCGTTTACAAACGCGGAATCAAACTGGATGGTTCAAATCCGACACTGCTATCGGGTTATGGTGCCTATGGCATTTCGCGGGATCCGGGGTTCAGTGCTGCCTTGATGGCGTGGTACGAAAAAGGCGGCGTGTATGCCGTCGCCCACGTGCGCGGCGGCGGCGAATATGGGCAGGATTGGTACAAGGCCGGTTACAAACTGACCAAACCGAATACGTGGAAGGATTTTATCGCCTGCGCCGGGTATCTGATTGAGAACCGATACACGTCGCCGGGCCGGCTGGCCGGGACGGGCGGCAGCGCCGGGGGCATCCTGATAGGCCGGGCAATTACCGAACGCCCCGATCTTTTTGGAGCAGCAATCATTCAAGTCGGTTGTCTGGATATGTTGAGAATCGAGACGACGCCGAACGGGGTGCCGAACATTCCCGAATTCGGAAGTGTAAAAACGGAGGACGGGTTCAGAGGACTTTATGAAATGAGTTCATACGATCACGTCCGTGAAAAAGCGGCTTATCCCGCCGTGATGCTGACGACCGGCATCAACGACCCGCGGGTTGCCCCCTGGCAATCGGCGAAGATGGCGGCACGGTTACAGACAGCCACCACCAGCGGCAAACCGGTTCTTTTGCGCGTTGACTACGAAGCGGGACATGGCATCGGGACGACTAAAAAGCAAAGTGAGGAACAGTTCGCCGATATTTTGACGTTTCTGTTGTGGCAATTCAGAATGCCGGGGTTCCCATCGTCCTCTTTGAATTAGGCACACAATCAATATCGCACGTGGACCAAATAATTTAAAAATCCAGGCTCAAAATAGAAGCTACATGAACACAAAAAAACGCAACTTTGTCAATGGCCTGAAAGATTGTCTGAAATACTTTCGACAAAAACAGTCATTTAATCAATTGGAGCATAAAAGAGCCATGCTGGCAGCCAATCTGCCCAAATTTCGTCTGGATGGAAAATGGAAAAGCCCTGACGCTGAAATTATTTCCTATAAAGAGTCCACCACCGGCAGCCTTGAGCTTGTCTGGGTTGAATCTAAGACCGGGAAATTTAGATTTTCTGGAAACGTGCGGGGCCTGGAATCCGAAGGGAAAATTGAAAAATGGAAAGACCCTTACGGGGGCGTATCTTTAATCTCCGGCAACAGGAATGAAGGCAAATATGAAATACATGGAGATGGTTTTATATTGCTCACAAATGATTTGAGGACACTAACAATTAAAGTCCGGGAATCCGCCGGCGGCAATCAGCGTTCCATGTCGTTTCGTAAAATCGGCCAATAGATATTGTTTCCCGCGCTCATCGGCAAACTGTTTCAGTTTGTTTTTTGCCAGGGCTTCTTTGAGGTGCATACGCAGTGACATTTGTTCGGTGATACGAACCAAAAAGCGGGTCGGAATTGTTTAGAGATAATACTCTTTCCTTTATTTCATTGCCAGTTGGAAAACCAAACGGCTTACTAGCACCTGCCCCAAGAATCAGCGTTGTTGGTTTTGTAATCATTTTCGACACAATACATTTACCAATAAGCCTAACGAACGGCAACTATTCAAAATAAATAGTAAATCCAATTTATTTATCAGTCTTGTTTGTGCCTTCATT
>JBEKBA010000114.1:0-7587 GCA_050015635.1 Verrucomicrobiota bacterium | reverse complement strand
ATTTCCATCAATTCTGTAGCGTGCGCCTGCGGCCCCTATAGGTTAGCGGTGTTTTTGGCTTTTGGCGGCGGTCCTTGCGGACGGCCACCACCATTAAAAATGACACCTTATGCTTCCGTGCCGAAAACCAAAAACCCTCGCTCCGCATCGCTACATGATTTCTGTCAATGCTCTAACTGTGAGTGCAGTAACGCGACAATTTGGAAACTAATTTGTCGCCTTCAAAAACCGCAATTCCGCCGCCGCACTCTGATATTCGCTAAAATCTTTCACGTCCGTAACCAGGCATTTTTGGAAATAATCCGTGGCGGTGATTTTGTCACCCAAGATGAGCCGTTTTGAGCCAGCGTAAAAATACGCCTCGCAATGTTGTTCGTTGTCTTTTTGGTTGTCCGAATTTTCAGCCGCTTTGAGAAAGTCGGGTTCGGCCATTTTCCCTCTCAGAAAGCTGCTGATTTTTGACGGCCAGTCATCCGGCGTTCCGGTTTTGCGACTGTTCCAATAGGTCTGCAATTCTTTGGTCGCAGCCTCTTTTTCACCCAAGCGCGCCTGAGCCAACCAGATATAGAAATATGAATAGTCCCGGTTTTGGTCGTTTGGATTCAATTCAAGGGACTTGCGAAAATCAACCAACGCATCCGTGAACTTGTGTGAATTGTAATTAAGACGACCACGATAGCGATACGCCAACGCAATTGTTGGATGTAATTCAATGGCTTTATTGTAATCAGCCAGTGCGCCATCTAAATCGCCATGTCGTTCCTTCAAGTCACCAAAAATAATGTAGCCAGCATACAAATCCGGTTTGAGTTTAAACGCCTTGTTATAATCGGCTACCGCGCCATCCAAGTCGCCTTTGGCCACCTCCGCTTTGCCACGCTCAGTATAGGCTTCTGCTAGAATAGATTCCGCCAAAAAGGGTTTAAGCCCTATTGCTCTATTGATGGCCTTGTTGTAGTCAGTAATCGCACCGTCTAAGTCGCCTTTGGCTTGCAACACGCTACCGCGAAGTAGGTAGGCGTAAGCATCATCGGGTTCGAGTTCAATCGCTTTGTTGTAATCAGCCAATGCACCGTCCAAGTCATCTTTGGCCTGCTTGACACGACCGCGATTGACGTAACCATTAGGATAGTCAGGTTTAAGTTCAATACCTTTGTTGTAATCAGCCAGGGCACCATCCAAGTCGCCTTTGGCTAACTTCAAGTCGCCGCGATTTTGGTAGGCGTAGGCATCGTCAGGTTTAAGTTCAATCCCTTTGTTATAATCAGCCAGCGCACCGTCATAGTCACCTGTGCCTTGCTTAGCAAGTCCACGAACGATGTAGGCATAAGCATTATTAGGTTGAAGCTCAATCCCTTCGTTGTAATCGGCTAGCGCACCGTTCAAGTCATCTTTGCTTTGCTTCGCATGCCCGCGATTCATATAGGCATGAGCAAAGTCAGGTTTGTAGTCGGGTTTGAGTTCAATTGCCTTGTTGTAGTCAGCAATCGCTTCATCGAAGTCGTCTTCGCTTATCCTGAGATCCCCGCGAACGATATAGGCGTATGCATTATCAGGTTTAAGTTCAATACCTTTGTTGTAATCGGCCAGTGCACCGTCCCAGTCGCCTTTTGATGCCTTCGCAATACCGCGAACGATGTACGCGTAAGCATAGTCGGGATTTAGTTCAATCGCCTTGTTGTAGTCAGCAATCGCACCATCCAAGTCGCCGTTGGCTCGTTTCGCAAGGCCGCGATTGTAGTAAGCCCAAGCAAAATCAGGTTTATAGTCGGGCTTGAGTTCAATCGCCCTGTTGTAGTCAGCAATCGCACCATTGAAGTCATCTTTGGCTTTCTTGACATTGCCACGAACGATGTAGGCGTAAGCATTATCAGGTTTAAGTTCAATACCTTTGTTGTAATCAGCTAGCGCACCGTCGTAATTGGCTAGCGCACCGTCCAAGTCGGCTTTGGATGCCTTTGCAATACCGCGAACGATGTAGGCGTAAGCAAAGTCGGGATTTAGTTCAATCGCCCTGTTGTAGTCAGCAATCGCACCATCCAAGTCGCCGTTGGCTCGTTTCGTATTGCCAATTTTATAGTAATCAACTGCGTCATCGCCAAACACGGAAGCGGTGATGAGAAACAAAACGACCAGCAAGGAGGGAACTTTTTTCATAAAATTCTGGTCAGCAGTTCCTTTTCGTCGCCAAAAAATCCAGGTTCAAGGGAATTGGATTAACAACTTTTTCTGGCTTGGTAAAACAAAATTGGAGCGGCTGTCCGCCAGGAAGCGATTCCGATTTATGAGCGTGCATGACGCAGCATCTGCAAGTTGATCCTATTCGGTTCGGCGTTCTGATTACTTCCGCTGGCCCCGCAGCCAGAGCAAAACTTCGTCGTGGTTCATTACGTCATAGGCAATCAGGTTTTTTCCATCGTAAACGAACACCACGCGCCATTGTAATTGGACACGGATTTCGTAGGAACGCCTGGCTAGTTTGCGAAGTCCCAAGCCGCGATGTTTATGCGGATTACCAAAAGCGGATCCAACGCCGGCAATGGCCTTGGACGCTTTTCCCCGCACGTCCGGCGGCAGCTTATCCGCCGTTTTTTTGATTCGTTCCGAAAGCAGGACACGAATCATAATTTGCCGGCGAAGGTTTCCAGCCTGCCCGCTTTGCGTGACAATGCGATTTCAGCCAGGGCGGTATCTTCCGCCACCGTCGCTTGTGCCAGTGTCACACCGTATTCGTCCAATGCAGGAAAATTGCTGGGACGAAATGGCAGTCCGCGCAATTTAACCATTTGCGCAAAAAACATGGACACCGCCGCCGTCGGCGTAATGCCGATTTCGCGGCAGACCACATCTGCTTCTTCCGCCAGTTCGCTGTCAATCCGAAGTCTAATTTGCTCAGTCATGTATCAATTGTGCCACAGCATTATATGCTGTCAAGCTTCACTGTGCAGACATATGACCACAATATATTCGCGCCGCGACAGATTTCTGAAGACGAAATTTGCCTGAAATCATTTGTTTTGGTTTCAACTGCCGTCGGAAGCAAGTTGAGATGGCGTCTTGCAAACTGGACATGGACCAAAGCCGAGCGGCGCATGAGTTCGTAATTGCGAGCAGCTTCTTCAACCGCAGGCCAGTCAACTTCACGCGCTACGTCACGATGAATTTCCTCTCGGTTCAGCGGCCGGTCATTTGCTCCAGCTTTTCAGGATACCGTGCCCCTTGCACTGTAATTTTTGACGCGGCGCTTTCGATGTCGCGGAGATCGTCCGGTGTCAGTTCGACTGCAACTGCTCCGATGTTCTCGTCCAGACGATCCAGCTTCGTGGTGCCGGGAATTGGAACAATCCACGGTTTCCGGGCCAGCAGCCAGGCCAGCGCGATTTGAGCGGGTGTCGCCTGCTTCCGCCGGGCGATGCCGCCGAGCAGGTCAATCAAGGTCTGATTCGCCTTCATCGCCTCCGGCGTAAAGCGCGGAAGGGTGCTGCGAAAGTCGGTGCTATCGAGTTTGGTATTCTCGTTCATAGCGCCCGTGAGGAAGCCCTTGCCCAACGGGCTGTAGGGAACCAAGCCGATGCCGAGTTCTTCGAGAGCCGGTATCACTTCCTTCTCCGGGGTTCTCGTCCACAGCGAGTATTCGCTCTGGAGGGCGGTGACCGGCTGAACGGCGTGGGCGCGGCGGATCGTCTGCACTCCCGCTTCGGAAAGGCCGAAGTGCTTCACCTTGCCAGCTTGAATCAGTTCTTTCACCGTCCCCGCCACGTCTTCGATGGGCACGTTCAGGTCAACCCGATGTTGATAGAGCAAATCAATGGCCTCGACCTTGAGCCGTTTGAGCGAGCCTTCGACGGCCTGCTTAATGTGCGCGGGCTGACTGTTCAAGCCCGCCGCACCCGGCCGCCTATCGCCGCCACTCAGGTCGAACCCGAATTTGGTGGCGATGACCACTTGCTTGCGGAACGGAGCGAGAGCTTCGCCCACGAGTTCTTCGTTTGTGAACGGGCCATAGACCTCGGCGGTGTCGAAGAACGTGACGCCGCGCTCCACGGCAGCCCGTAGCAGAGAGGTCATCTCCTGCTTGTCTTTGGGCGGGCCGTAGGAAAAACTCATGCCCATGCAGCCGAGTCCGATGGCCGAGACTTCCAGATTACTGTTTCCAAGTTTGCGTTTTTGCATATTTGAATCCTTTCTTTTGGTTAAATGTTGAAGCGACTTGTCCCTGCGGACGGGCAGCGTGACGCTGCACCCCATTACGGACGGCGCGGGGATGGGGGATGGGGTCTTGGGAATGGGGAAAAAGAAAAACAGACACGGATGCGCCTGGCGGCGCGAAAGAATTGATCAGGGACAGCGTGGAAGTCCTTGCGGACGGCCACCAGTCCCTACTGAAAATACTGATACAATACCCAATTTTCACCAATCAATTTTGTATCAGCGAAAATTATCGCAGATCAGCAGATTGTAAAAATTATTTCGGCTTCAACTGCGGGAACAAAATCACGTCGCGGATGCTTTCCTGGCCGAGCAGCATCATGCACAAACGGTCAATGCCCAGGCCCATGCCGCCGGCGGGCGGCATTCCGTGTTCGAGCGCGATGAGAAAATCCTCGTCCAGCTTTTGCTGCTCGCCACCGGCCTGATGTTCGAGGCGTTCGCGCTGTTCAATCGGATCGTTTTGCTCGGTGTAGGCGGGCGCGATTTCCTGGCCGTTGATGCAGCACTCGAAGACTTCGACGGTCGCCGGGTCGTCGGGCGAAAGTTTGGCGAGCGGCACGAGTTCCTTGGGCAGATGCGTGACGAACGTGGGCTGAATCAGCGTCGGTTCGATCAATTTTTCAAACACCGCGCCGGTGACTTCAAAGTCCGCGTAGTCCTTGGTGATTTCCGCGCCGAGGTCGTGTGCGCGTTGACGGCGGTCAGCGGGAGAAATGTCGAACCAATCCGCACCGGCTTTTTCGCGGATTAAATCTTTGTATTTTGCGCGACGCCACGGCACGGATAGATTAATGACTTTTGGATTTGATAAATTTGCGAATTTCTTAAGTGCTTGTTCGTAAAGATTTGAAATTCGATTAAAAATTGGTAATGAAATTTGCGTTAGATGCCAGTTCATAGCGTTCGCAGCCGAAAAATAATTTGCCCGCTTCTGCTCTTGTAAATATGCATAAACCTGATGTGTTAGCTTCTGCCAAGGCTCAGTCTTAGACACGTTAATCAGACTTTTTAGCCAGTCTCTCAATTCACTTACAGCGTTCACTCCCATGGGTTTTTCAGCGAGTTGATTTAGTTGTTCAGCAAATTGATCTAAATTGTTCAACAATGACTGAAGCAACCCCGTAAGTTCTGACTCGTTCGTATGTTGAATGACCAATGTTCCCAAAACTTTCTGGGCGACGTGGCAAATCATGGATTGCACCAGTTCCATCATGCTCTCGTAATCGCCGAACGCCTGATAGGCTTCGAGCATGGTGAATTCGGGATTGTGTTTGCGTGAGAGGCCTTCGTTGCGGAAGTTGCGGCCGATTTCAAACACCTTGTCCACGCCGCCGACGAGCAGGCGTTTGAGATACAGTTCCAGCGCAATGCGCAGATAAAAATCGCAGCCGAGCGCGTTGTGATGCGTTTTGAAGGGTTGCGCGGCCGCGCCGCCGGCAATCGCCTGCATCATCGGCGTCTCGACCTCGACAAAGCCGCGCGTGTGCAAGAAATTCCGGATTTCGGCAATGATCCGGCTACGTTTGAGGAAAACGTCCTTCACCTCCGGGTTCGCCATCAAATCCAAATAGCGCTTGCGGTAGCGGATTTCGGTGTCTTCGAGTCCGTGCCATTTCGCGGGCGGCGGGCGCAGGGCTTTGGCCAAAATGACAAATGATTGAAGTTTGATGGAAATTTCGCCGGTTTTGGTCGTGAACAAGGTTCCCTTTGCGCCGATGAAATCGCCGAGATCGAGATGCGTGAAGGTATTGAACCCGTCGTCGCCAAGCGTATTTTTCTGCGCGTAAACCTGGATGCGTCCGCTCTGGTCGCGCACGTCAATGAACATGGATTTGCCCATGTCGCGGTGCGCGGTGATGCGTCCGGCCACGGCGACTTCGCGGCCTTCGACGTAATGGTCGCGCGCCTGTTTGCACGATTCCGTCGGTGTGAATTTGTTTTTGAACGGGTCAATGCCTTTCGCCTTCAATGCGGCAAGTTTGGCGCGGCGTTGTTCAATCAATGAATTGGTGTCGTCCATTCGAGTTTGCGAAGTAAATCACAAACCAGACCCAGCGCCAAATTCAATTGTAGCAACCGGCACAGCATAAAAATTAACCGCCAAGGCACCTGGCGGCGCGGGCAGCGTGACGCTGCACCCCATTACGGACGGCGCGGGGATGGGGTCCAAGAAATCGGGAACAAAAAAACGTGAACGCAAAGCAGTCTTTGCCTTCAAAGTAGCCCACGGCAGCTTCGCTGCAGCAAGGCTGCAACCCTACTGCAGCGGCGCTGCAGCGATAAGTTTTTGGGGCGGACACAACCCTTTTCAATCTTTTAGTTACAACGTCCGGCGTGGACGCCGAACGCAGCGGGCGAGGACGCCCGCGCTCCTCCCTACTATGACGCCGAGCTGCGCCATCCAGTCCACGTCCTCCTCGTAGCGATGATAATGATTGCACGCCACGCGGCAATTTCCGCCGTCCGCAGCGACATAATCCGTCCACTCGTTGACGACGTGCCTTCCACCTGGGTTGGTGACGTGGCCGTGCCCCAGAGAAAATTTTCAGGAAATTTAAAAGCGGCGGACATTTTTGCGGACAATATCCGACAAAATCAACCGGATGAACAGAAAGGAATCCGGCAACCCTTTCTATTCGCCGCCTTCCATGTGGCAATACATGGATTGCAGCGCAATCTTTCCCGGCCCGGTGAACCGGTTCCAGACGATTTGTCCCGCGCTGGCGAACAAGCCCGTCGAAAGTTTTTGAAACATCGTCTGCATCTGCACCGAGCGATCCTTGTAAATCCAGCCGCCCGGTTCGATGTCAATCGCCTCGCCCGGCCCGAGCGTGACCTCGAACACATTGCCGAAGCCGTGCAGCCAGAGAATGCCCTCCCGCGCCGGACACGAAAACATATCAATGAAAAATCCCGTTCCGCCCATCAGCATATTCGCCACGCCTTTGACGCGAGAGAACGTGTATTCCACATTGTCCGTGGCGGCGAGCCATTGATGTTCCCGCACGTCCACGCTCATGCCGGGTTTCAGGTGCAGTCCGAACACGTGACCCGCGCCGTCGCGGCTGAACGCGATGCGTCCCGGCCCATTCGCGCCAGTCAGCATAAACGGCATTCCCGCGAGCATCCGCTTGAACCCGCCTTTCATCGGGTGCAACGCGATCATCACCGCCGGGTCTTTCCAGAGCAAAATGTGATGCTCGAAATAAATGCCGGTGTTGCTCAATTCCAGATGCAATGCCGGCACCAGTTCGCCTTCGATGTGATAAGTGACGCCACCGAAGGTTTCGTTCTGCACGTTCGTGGTCAATTGGACGGGGACAGCCATAGATTTTAATATGTTAAGGATTGAAGTTTGAAAGAATTTGAAAGCCG
>JBEKBA010000113.1:0-8000 GCA_050015635.1 Verrucomicrobiota bacterium | reverse complement strand
GTCTTATTGTGCCACCTGACGACCGGGTATTGTCTAGCTGGGAAGTTGAAAGTCAAATTTTTGTTTTGTAGAGACGGATGGATTTGAACCATCATCTCCGCCGTAACGCGCCCTCGCGGACAATCTGGCCGGTGGCATCAAGGACGCAGACGTGATGCGACCGGTCACCGGGATCAAGGCCGAGGGTGAACCCGCTGGGAACAACCATGGCGGGCGTGGCAGTGAAAACGACGGAGGGAGCTTTTGTTTTCATAGGCAGAGAATCTAACCCGTCTTCTTACGACGGGCCTCTGCCTTCTCATCTAATCTGGTTCTGCGGCATAATCATAGGGCATCATACGTCTTCCGGACCCAAATATCTATCAACCGGTTACTGCTATCAATTACTGCTATCAAACTTCCAATATGCTGTGACGTTCATATTCAGAAAATCGCCAAGATTTCCTTCGATGGAAGTAACCCCAATCACCTGGTTCGGTTTGCTGGACTCCAGCTTCAGAAAACCAGTGCTCCAAACATAATTCCGAACAAGCCAGCCGTGCTTGTCAGCAAATGCACGCACATCGGTCGAACGGGTGCCCAGAGGCGTCTGCCGAAGTAACAATGCGCGAATGTTCGCTGCCGACCACAGCAACGAATGGGAGAAAAACCAGACACCAATCGCGATGATGACAACGCCAGAGACTGCAATAAATGCAGACGAGACTCCCATAAAACGTTTGTCTTCTACGGCATTTTTTGTCCGTAAGCCGTCACTGCCGGGATATCTCAGTGTTTCCGCGTCTTCGAGCGTTATATTCATAGACGGAGATGTTAACCGGTTTTCCCGAACTCCATCTATGGGGTGAACGCCCCATTGTGATGGTGGAGTCACCGGGATCAAGGCCCAGGGTGAACCCGCTGGGAACAATCGTGGCGGGCGTGGGAACCCGTCTGCTTACGACGGGCCTCTGCCTTCTCATCTAATCTGGTTAAACGGCATAGACGGCATTTGTGTGAACATGACTTTGGGCAAATGATATAAAAGACTCACGGTGGGCGTTACTCCCGAAAAAACGAAACGGAACGATGTGTGCGTTCATGCTCGCGTGGGAAAGGAAAAGATGGCTCGATGTGACAGCCACGAGATCTAAATCCGACCAGGCTGTCGTGAAGCTGAACTCCGGCGAGAACTCTCGTACTCCTTGCTCTGTGGCTTCTAACGTCCGCTCACCAAACGAGTGACGGCTGGCTGGCAAAGCGACCTGACGCGAATATTTCCAACGCCTGAATCGGTCGAGAACTCTCCCGACGAGAGGAAGCGATGACCGGAAACGCGCACCTTCTGGCATGGCGCGATAATGGTCATACCACGCCAGGTGATCCTGCAAACAAAGTGTGTAGCGAACGTCCATGCGTGTGACGCCATCTAACTGTTATTCTACAACCGCCGGTTCGTTTATTCAATCCAACCCTATGGATGGTAGGTGGACACGGATGGACGATTAGTGAATGACGGCGGCTGATCTGGGATTATTTGTCCGGGTTGAGGTTGGTTTGGTTGTTCCGGTTGGATTTGTCCGGGATAAGGCTGGTTCGGTTGGATGGGCTGAATTTGTCCGGGTTGAGGTTGCACTGGTTGAACAGGAATTGGTATTCCCACAGGAGCCGCTCTCATAGTTTGCCCCATAATATTCAAAACGACGAGCATTCTTATAATCGTCGGCAGTAGTCGCTTCTGCGCATTTGTTTTTCTTTTCATATATGAAGCCAGGCCAAATATCAGCACGGTCAGAGCGAACAAATATTTTATGAGGTTTATATCTGTTTTATGCAATTAGGTTTTCGTGCGGAATCCACCCATGCAATAGATGATCAGACATATCAACAGAATTAGGCCAATCCCGCCACCGCCGATGAAGGGACCTCCAAAGTAAAGCCCGCCGCCGCCGAACAAAAGAAGACAAAGAACTAAAACGATTAATAGATTCATGCCACCACGATAATGCACCGCTGTAACAATTACTATGGGGTCTTCACCCCACACTACTCCATATGGACGAAAGGATATGGGGTAAAACCGTCGTGGCAATATTGATATGCTGGATTGGGTTGGCTGGACGGCGAAAATGAGCCGCTGCAGCCCCGCTGCAGGCGGTGTGCAGCGACACTGCATTACGAACTTGTCTGTGTCAATCCGTGTCTAGCTTTGGCGGATTTTTTCCTTTTTTTCTGCCAGTTCGGCCTGAAGCGATTGGCGTTCCCCGGACAATTGCTGTTGCAGCGTTTCAACCTTTTCTAACTCGCCCGCTGCTGCCAGCCCGGCTATTTCATTCTTCATGGCAATTTCGCGACCGGCAATTTTGGCGGCATAGACGGTATCCAGTTCCGCAAGTTGCTTTTTTTGCGCGCCGGTCAATTTGACCGTCGGCGCGCTTTTGTTCAAACGTTCCATGGCGAGTTCATAGGCGGATTTCATAATATCAGGGTGTCGGCGGTTTCTTTTTCCACGGCTGGCTGGGAAATTTCATTGGCGCTGGCGTTGGTTTGGCGATTTGCAATTCAGATTCGCCTTCAGGTTTTTCGTCCGGAATTTTTTTGGCGTCCGCGCGCCATGATTCAATTTTTGCCTGCAAGCCGTGATGCTCGGCGGTCACTTTGTCACCCGCCTTCATATAAAACAGCGAGAGGTTCGTGTGAACCAGTTGCTCTTTCGGGCGTAATTTTTCAGCCTTCAGACCTTCGGCAATCGCGGCGGCAAAATCGCCTTTGCGGTAGTGCGCCATGCCCAGCGCCAGTTGCGCGTCAAAATTTTCCGGGTCGGCGGTCAGTACGGCTTTCAATTTTACAATCGCGCTGTCGAATTCACCCCGGCTGAAATCGAACATCGCGTCGTCGTATTGTTCCTGCAAAGTCATGCGGTTCAACCGCACGCTACGCGCGTTGGCCCTCCGGCGCAAGGTTGCGCGCGGGCAATAGCTTGATTTCATAATGAAAGTAGGGAAAAAAACGCGAAGTCAAAGCGTAATCTGACGGGACATGACCAGTATTTTGAATATAAGTTTTATAAGTTTAGGCTCCAAACAAACCGGGCAACACCAAATTTTCTAATCACGTTAAATTCACCATTAGAATTTGACATGTTTGCCCCGCTTGCTTACTGTAAAAAGGCAATCGTGGCGTGCTGATTTGCCTTCAAGTTGCCGGCCCGCTTTGCGCGCGGTAAATTTTTAATTTTGGAGTTTCATGAGTGATACAATGACAACGGTGCCGCCGTCGGGTGGCGCGCCGAAAGTAGCAAAGATCAACGAAGCGGTCATCCGCATTGCCGGCAACTCGCAGGATGGCATCCAGGCCATCGGCGGTTTCCTCGCGCGACTCGCCGGGCGCAGCGAACAGGAAGTCATGACGTTCATGACGATTCCTTCGACGATTTCCGGCGGCCCGTCCATTTTTCAAGTCCGCATCGGCTCCGGCGAAGTTTTGAGCCCGGGTGACGAGGCGGATATGCTCCTGTGCTTTTACCAGCATAGTTACGAGGATCATATCAAGTCGCTCAAACTCGGCGGCATCGTCCTTTACGACGCCGACCACGTTGCGCCCAGGCCCGATTGGCAGGAAAGCTATCGCCACGTCGGCGTGAACATTTCCAGCCTCACGGTCGAGGCCGTCGGCGGCACGGGACGCGACAAGGGCAAAAATATTTTCGCACTCGGCCTGCTCGCAAAAATTTTTGATCTCAATGTTCCCAAACTGACCAAACTCATCGAGGAACGTTTCGGCGGCAAGGACCCGACGGTTGTTCAAAATGCGCTGACCTGTTTCAACGCCGGTTACAATCACTCGCTGGAAAACCTGCTCAAGACGTATCAATTTTACACGCCCGACAAAAAAGACCGCACCCAGGTCGTGATGAACGGCAACGAGGCGCTGGGGCTTGGGTTGATTGCGGCGGGCGTGCGCTTCGGCGCGGGCTATCCGATCACGCCGTGGTCGGACATCATGGAATTGCTCCGCCGCGAACTGCCGAAATATGGCGGCACGTTTGTGCAGACCGAGGATGAAATCGCCGCAATCTCGATGGCGTTGGGCGCGAGTTACGCCGGCCGCGTCGCGGTCACGGGTTCGAGCGGTCCGGGAATTTCTTTGAAAACCGAGGCGCTCGGCTGGGCGGTCATGGCCGAAATGCCGCTCGTCATCGTGGATGTGCAACGCGGCGGACCTTCGACGGGAATGCCGACGAACGTCGAACAATCCGATTTGAACATCGCCTGTTTCGGCGGCCACGGCGATTCACCGCGCGTTGTCATCGCGCCGACGAGTGTTGAAGATTGTTTTTACACCGCCATTGAAGCCGTCAACATTGCCCGCAAATACAGCACGCCCGTTTTCATTCTCACCGATCAAGGCATCGCCACCCGCATCGAGGCGTTTTCCGAACCGAATCTCGAAAAAGTTTGCCAGAACATCGCGCCCGATCTCACGCCCGTTCCCGAACACAAGCCTTACGATCTGTCCGCCGCCGAAGGTGTGACGCACCACGTCGCCCCCGGCACGCGGATTCAGAACGGAATTTATCCCATCGTCACCGGCCTTGAACACGACGAATTCGGCCATCCGACCGGCTCGCCGAAATTGCACCAGCAGATGACCGCCAAGCGCCGCAACAAATTGCGCAAGCTCGCGTGGGAATTTCCGAAGTTGAAAACTTACGGGCCGGATGAAGGGCAGATTCTTTTGGTCGGCTGGGGTTCGAGCCAGGGGCCGATCCGTGAGGCGGTTGACCGCGCGCGTGGCATCGGCGAAGCGGTCTCCGGCCTGTCCATCAAACATCTCAATCCGCTGCCGAACGGCTTGGAGGAGATTTTTAAGGGCTTCCACCACATTTTTGTCGTCGAACTGAACGACGAGGGCATTTACGGCTACGGCCAGCTTGCCTCGCTGCTTCGCGCCCGCTATTGCGACCCGCGCATCCGCGGCATCAACAAGTCGGACGGCCTGACCTGGAAAGTGAAGGAAATTCTCGACCGCGCCCGCGCGCTGGCCAGCAACAAAAAATAATTTTTGCAAAATCATGAGTACTCTCACCACTGAAATTCCCGAACGCTCCTCCAATGGCTCCAACAATGGTTCCATTGTCAACCCGCCTGTGCCTGCGGTTGAAGAACGCAAGGGACTGACCAAAAAGGAAATCGCCGCCGACCACCCCACGTGGTGCCCCGGCTGTGGCGATTTCTCCGTGCTTGCCCTGTATTTCAAGCTGATTGAAAAACGTAAAATGTGGCACGAGAAAATCACGACCGTCGCGGGCATCGGCTGCTCCAGCCGCTTTCCGTATTTCGTGCAGGCGCACGGCGCGCATTACATCCACGGACGCGCCCTGCCGTTTGCTTCGGGCATTTCCCTTTCGCGGCCTGATCTGCACGTGTTCGTTTTCGGTGGCGACGGCGACGCCTTTTCCATCGGCGGAAATCATTTCAACCACACCGCGCGCAAGAACATCAAGCTGACCTATTGCGTCATGGACAACTGGGTTTATGGCCTGACCAAAAAGCAGACTTCTCCCACCTCACCCCTCGGTTTCAAGAGCAAGACCGACCAATGGGGCGCGGTTGATTATCCCATCAACCCGATGAAACAGGCGATTTCAACCGGAGCAACCTTCGTCGCGCGCACCACCTCCACGAATCCAAATCACGTTTTGGCGATGATGGAAGCGGCGATGGACCACGATGGCTTCAGCTTCATCGAATGTTTGAGCGAGTGCGTGGAATTTTACGAGGGCGCGTTCGACGCGAGCAACCCGCGCAAGGGCGGCGTGTTCAATGAAGTCCCGAAAAACCACAACGTGACGGACGAACTGGCGGCTTACAAACTCGCGGGCGAACCGTTCCCCGGCAGCTTCGGCATTTTTTACAAGGTCAACAAGCCGACCAAAAACGTGAAGGAAACCGAGATCAATCGCGGCATGATGGAAAAAGTCAAGGGCCTGAAAGACTGGCAGATTCTTCAGAAGAATTTTGACCGGATGAAATAAAAGCTTCCGACGCTGGAGCATTGATGGAAATGCTCTAAACGCCCCGGCTTGTGTCGGGGCATTTTTTTACCGCATGGCCCATATTCACGAAAAAATTGATTTTACCGTCGCCATCTTCATCGTTCATGAGGGGAAAATTTTACTCGTCCACCATCGCAAGCTGGACAAATGGTTGCCGTTGGGCGGGCACGTTGAGTTGGATGAAGACCCCGAACAGGCCGCGTTGCGCGAGGCGAAGGAAGAAAGCGGCTTGGAAGTCGAACTGCTCGGTGAACGCCCGCCCACGACTTCACCCGGCACTCGCGCCCTCATCGCGCCGCGCTTTCTCGACATTCACCGCATCAGCGACACGCACGAACACATCGGCCTGATGTATTGGGCGCGACCCAAGGTAGGCTCGGCGCTATTGGCCGATGCGGCACGCATCGCCGACCGGACCCTGCAGTGCGGCGTCCCTGCCACTCTTGCCGCCGGGGAGCATCACGACATTCGCTGGTGTTCTGCCGATGAATTGGACAAGCTGCAACCGCCGATGTCCGACGCGGTGAAATGGTATTGCCGCACCGCCATTCGCGGGATTTCGAGCCAGCCATGATTGCCAAAAAAGGCCGCCGGTTCAAGATCGTCTGCTTCACGATTGAAGGCATGAGTTCCTTTGCCGCTTCTTTCTATTCCTACTACCTTTACTTTTTCATGCAGAAACAGTTTGGTTTCAGCGGCAGGGACAACCTCGCCTTCGCCGCGCTGAACGGTTTCATTTACATTTTCTCCGCGTGGCAGGCCGGAAAATTCGCGCAACGGTGCGGCTACTTCACCGCGCTCAAGGTCGGTTTTTCCCTGATGATTGTATCGCTGGGCATCGCTTCGCAGCTCAACTCCGCGTTCGGTCTGATTCTGATGACCGGGACGCTCACTTGCGGGCAGTGTTTTCTCTGGCCGACGATTGAAGCGCTCGTCAGCGAAGGTGAGGACGCTGTCGGTTTGCCGCGCGCCGTCGGCACTTACAATGTCGTCTGGGCGGGAACAAACGCGCTGGCGCTGTTCAGCGGCGGCACGCTCGTGGAAAAATTAGGGTTCAAAACCCTTTTCTTCCTGCCGCTGGCAATTTTACTCGCACAACTGGCGCTGGTCTTCTGGCTGGAAAGACACACGGACGACCTCGCCCGCGAGGCGGCGGAAAATCCGCCGCCCGGAGTGCCGAAGGATGGCCGTCCGCAAGGACCGCACCGACCGTCGCGCGCCAAAGCCCATGCGTTTCTGCGCATGGCGTGGATTGCCAATCCGTTCGCTTACATTGCCATCAATACGTTCATCCCCATGCTGCCCACTTTGGCCGCGCATTTTCACTTCACGCCGATGTTCGCCGGATTCGCCTGCTCCCTCTGGTGTTTCGTGCGGCTGGGCACGTTTTTCGCGCTGTGGTTTTGGACGGACTGGCATTACCGTTTTCGCTGGCTCGTGGCGGCGTTCGCGACGCTCATCATCGCGTTCGCGGCCATTCTCACCGTGCCCAATCTGGCCGTGCTCATCGCGGCTCAAATTTTCTTCGGCCTCGCCATCGGGCTGATTTACTACTCATCGTTGTTTTATTCGATGGACGCGGGCGACACCAAAGGCGAACACGGCGGTATCCACGAGGCGGCCATCGGCGCGGGCAACTGCGTCGGCCCGGCCGTGGGTGCGGCGTCCCTGCAGTTTTTCCCGCAATACAGTCACAGTGGCGCGATTGCCGTGAGCGTGCTCCTGCTGGGCGGACTCGGCAGCCTGATTGCCATTTGGAAAACCGCAAAATAAGGTAGGGTCATCGCGCTGCTGCGCGTCCGCCTTGGCGTTCTTGGGCGGTTAAAAAATTATCTCCTTCTCAGCACCGGGGTCGTGATTCAGGGTAAGGATGCGTTCCACCGCGTCCCAAGCCATTTTTACAATTGGGTGCAGCGTCACGCTGCCAGTCCGCAAGGACCGCTGCCCGTCTCGCAAGAGAGCC
>JBEKBA010000112.1:0-7797 GCA_050015635.1 Verrucomicrobiota bacterium | reverse complement strand
CGCAGAACTTTTGGGCGAACAGATGACCAAAGATCATTGAACCGCCCATGCCTAACTTCATTTCCGAGGATCAAATCGAGCGGGCGCTGGTGCAGAAGCTCCAGCATCTCCACGGCTTTGACGTGCTCGAATGTCACACGGAAGACCCGGAGGATTCTTCCCATCCGCCGTCACTGGATATTCCCGCTCCTGACCACCCCATGTTATCTTTATGATGACAGATACCGCCACACGCAAGCAACTCTCGCCCGCCTGGATTCTGTTCATCCTCACCGGCCTCAACCTGTTCAATTACCTGGACCGCTACGTGCTCTCGGCAGTATTGACGCCGTTACAAAAAGACCTCGGCATCAACGACGGTCAGGCCGGGCGGCTCATGACGGCCTTCATGATCGGTTACTTTATCACCTCACCGTTCTTCGGCTGGCTTGGTGACCGCTGGTCGCGCAAATGGCTCATTGCCACCGGCATTTTTGTGTGGAGCGTGGGCACAATTTTGACCGGGTTCGCGGCGACGTTTGCAATGATGATTGCCTTTCGCGTGCTCGTCGGCCTTGGCGAAGCCAGCTATGCCACCATCAGTCCGGGTCTGATTTCCGACAGCTATGGCCCGGCCAAACGGAACAACGCACTCACCATTTTCTACGTCGCCATTCCAGTCGGCGCGGCGCTGGGCACGATCATTGGCGGATTCATCGCCGTGAAATGGGGCTGGCGGCATGCCTTCATCTGGGCGGGCGCGCCGGGATTGTTCCTCGCGCTCGTCATGCTGCCGTTTGCCGAACTTAAACGCGGCCACGCCGGGGGCAGGACCGTCGAAGCGGCAAAAAAACCGTCCGTCCGTGACATCCTCAATCTCTTTCGCATCCCGGAATACCTGCTCGTGGTGCTGGGCTACACCGCCTACACGTTCGCGCTGGGTGCATTCGGGTATTGGGGGCCGACGTTTCTGCATCGCGCTCACGGCGTGGCCGTGGACAAGGCGGCCGAATTTTTCGGCGCGGCGCTCGTGGTCACCGGACTCGTGGGCACGTTGATTGGCGGTTTCGCGGCGACCGCGTGGCAGAAGCGCAATCGCGCCGGCTACGCGTGGACGCTGGGACTTTCCGTGCTCATCGCCGTGCCGCTTGCGTTTGGCGCGTTCCTCGCCGGCTCTACGTTTTGGTCCATGTCGTTTCTGGCGGGCGCCATGTTCTTCCTGTTCCTGTCCACCGGTCCGGTCAACACCCTCATTCTGGAAACCGCGCCCGTGAATCTTCACGCCAGCGCCATGGCCGTTTCAATTTTCACCATCCACCTCTTCGGCGACATGTGGTCGTCGGAGATCGTCGGGCGGCTTGCTGATTCATTCGGCGGAAATTTGCAGAAGGCCGTTTTGATTTTGCCGGTCGCCTTGATCGTGGCAGGCGCGTTTTGGCTGGCGCTCGCGTTGAAAACCAAGCGTGGCCCCGCCCGCCATTCTGTCCCCGCATGATGGGATTATTTCGGGGCGGACATCTGCGCCTGAAGCTCGCGGTGATTCACCTTGCCGGTGCCCAGCTTCGGTATCTCCTTCACCACTTTTATCTCGCGCGGCACGCTTAGATTCGTCAACCCCTTCGCTTTGATGGCGTCGCGAATTTCGTCCGGGGTCAGCTTCGGTTCGTTGGTCACGGCGATGAGCGCTTCGCCTTTTCCCTCCTCGGGGCGCGTGATGATGGCCACCTGGCAGCGCAGACCATGTTGCGGAAACGCCCCCGCCAGCGCGTCTTCCACCGCCGTAAGGCTCACCATCTCGCCACTCACCTTGGCAAAGCGTTTCAACCGCCCGAGGATGTGCAGGTAACCCCCGTCATCCACGCTCACAATGTCGCCGGTGTCATACCAGCCGCCGAGGGACTGGAATGTCGCGTTCGCCTCCGCGTTCAAGTATCCCTTCATCACGTTTGGCCCGCGCAGGAAAAGCCGCCCGCCCTCGGCCACACCTTCAACCGGCTCCAGCTTGTATTCCATGCCGGGCAGCAGACGGCCCACGGAACCCCAGCGCGGTTCCAGCGGCGTGTTGACACTCACGCACGGGGCGCATTCCGTCGCGCCATAACCTTCGAGAATGCGCACGCCGTATTTCTGCGACCAGATGAGCGCCGTGGCTTCCTGCAACTTCTCCGCGGCGGCAAACACACACCTCACACTGCGGAAGTCGTAGGGATGCGCCTTGTGTGCGTAGCCGTTCAGGAACGTGTTCGTGCTCAGAAACACAGTGCAGTCGCGTTCGTAGAGCGCCGCCGGCACCGTGCGATAATGCAAGGGTGAAGGATACAGAAAAACATAAATTCCCCGCACCAGCGGCAGCAACGTCCCCACCGTGAGACCGAAGCTGTGGAAAAGTGGCAGGCAGTTGAAAAGACGGTCACCGTTGGTGAAATCCGTGACGGCCAGCATCTGGCGGATGTTGGTGAGGATGTTTCCGTGCGTCAGCTCGACGCCCTTGGGCACGCCTTCGGAGCCGCTCGTGAAAACAATCACGGCAGTGGAGCCGCCGGCTGGCGAACTGCGGATTGCGGATTGCGGATTGAAAACGTGCCGGAGCAACGTAAAGAATTTCCGTGAGCCGCTGATGCCGGCGCGCACGTCTTCGAGATAGATCAGCTTGATGCCCGCTTTCACAAAATCGTCCACGTTGAGCCGGGCGCGTTCAAGAAAGGCACGTGAGGTGATAATGTGTTTCAGTCCGGCCAGTTCCGCGCACGCCAGCATGGTGGATGTGCCCGAGCTAAAATTCAGGATGGCGGGCACCTTGCCCAGGCTCCATAACGCGAGGACGACAACCGGCGTGGCGTTGACATTGGGCATCAACAGGCCAACCCGCTCCCCGCCCGTTACCGTGCCACGCAAGGCATGCGCCAGCAGGTCCGCCCCCACCATCAACTTCCGATAGGTCAGCGCTTGCTGCGTCGCGTCTTCAAGGATGACATGGCCGGGATGTTTGCGGGCGCTCTCCGCCACCGCCGAAAGGACATTTTGCGGACCGAAAGTCATTTCGACCTCGAACTGCTGCCGCACCATCTGGTCGCGGAGCCAGCCGGTCAGCCGCGCCCGCGCGCGGCCGGTGCTGATGTCCCCCAACTCGGGCGGAGCAAGCACGGCGCTGAAATGCGCGGTCACTTTGGGAAAACACTGCTTCCAGCCCGGATTGGGGGAAAACGGCAGACATTCGGCGCCGCGCAGGTAAGCCGTGATGACGCGCGCCTTCGTTTTGAAAATCAAAAAGCCGGTGCCATCAAAAAGCTTCATCAAGGCGCCCGTGCGCGACAGGCGGCCTTCCGCAAAAAGCACGAGCCGCCCGCCGCCTTTGAGAAACTCCGCCATGCGCTTTACCGCGTAAGGCGAACCGGGGTCTATGGGCAGCGTATAGTGATTGATCATCAATTTCCGATGCAGCCAGCTTGTCTGCGCCGAGATGCTCGAAGTGACAAACTTCCAATCTTCATCCACGCAGACCCAAAGAAACAGCCAGTCAATCCAGGAAACATGATTCGGAATCAAAAGCACGGGGCCGGGCGTTTTCAGCGCTTCCATGTCGTAAGCACGGAAGCGGAACAAGACCTCGAGTAAAAAACGGAAGAAAGTTTTCACGGCTTTGGGAAGTGCATCATTTAGGAACGCTCACTTCAAACAAAATTTGCGCCTGTGATTGTCGGTAGGGACTGGTGGCCGTCCGCAAGGACCGCTGCGATGTCCGCCTTGGCGTCTTGGCGGTTAAATCCCTTTTCGCGTTAATTCGTGTAATTCGCGTCCACGCCGAACACCTTGCGCCTTTTTCATCATTCTTCATTCATCATTCTTTTTTTTGGCATGGGGAGGTGTTTTTCATCTGATTGCAATAAACGTTGTGCTGGCTTGGTTCGCGAAAAAAACGGACAATGGCCGCACTCGATAATGTCATCAGGCAATTGTTGGAAATCATCACATGAACCGTGTAAATCAGAGGTTGCACACGGAGGTGAACGCCCTGAAGCGCCGGCCGGCCGGGACCGTCACCGGATTGGATGCCTTGCTCCCCGCCATCCTCAACCGCGCTTTCAAGGGGGAATTGCTGGTTTGAAAGAGCGGTGAATATGCTCCACTGGCTGCATTCTTTACTGCCCCATGTCCCTCATCACGGATATGTGCTCGTCTTCATCGTCGTGTTTTTGAACAACGTCGGTTTTCCCCTGCCGGGAGAAACGATTCTTTTGGGAGCCGGATTTATCCTGGGTAAAACCGCGGATTCGATGTGGCAACCCATGGTGGCCGGAACCGTGGCCAGTTTCCTGGGCGGCATTTGTGCCTTTTGGTTGGGACGGCGGTTGGGTCATGACCGCCTGGAAAAAATTCACTGGCTTCATCTCACACCCGAAAGGTTAAAGTGGCCCGATCGATTATTCGAACGTCACGGCGCCAAGACCGTTTTTATTGCGCGGTTCAACTTCTTGTTGCCGCCCGTCGCGATCAATCTGCTGGCGGGCATGGCGAAAATGCCATGGCGCACTTTTCTTTTTTACAACCTCACGGGGTCGGCGGCTTATACCACCGTTTATATGTTGATCGGATATTTTTTCGGGAAGAAATGGAAACAGCTCGAAGCGTCGCTGGGCCCCGTGACGCTTTACCTGATTTTTGCGGGGATAATCCTCATCGTTCTGGGCGTGACTTTCAGACATTTCTTATCCGGGCTTTGGACGCGCCTTTTTTCCAAAAAGCCCAGGGGAAAATAACGGATGGCGGAGGCGATCAAACTCTGCTGCAATCCATTCAAGGGTGACGTTCCTGCCTCACTGCGCGGGTTTGAAGGTGCGCACATACGCCGCCAGCGCCTCAATTTCCGCTGCGGATAATTTTTTCTGAAAGGCCGGCATGATGAAGGGTCCGGTGTTGATCGCGTGGATGATTTCTTCATCCGAAGTGACTGTCTGCCATCGCACGTCGGTGAAATTCTGCGCGTCAAAGAGCCAGCCATGAATTGTCCGGGCACGACCGTTCTTGCCGTGGCAGATGACGCAGTTTTCCGCGAACAGCCCTTGGGCGTCCACCTTGTCTTTCGGGTAACCGGCCTGTTGCACGGCCAGGGTGTTTGTGGATGCGCAGCCTGAACCCAGCCAGGCCAGCCCCGAACTGACAATCAGCAGACACGCGATGGCGATTCCATTTTTCATATTCGATTCTTCCCGACACACAGGGTGTTGGCACCCGATCAATCTCTTTAATCATTCTCCGACCACGCCGCAAGCACGTTGTTGACGCCGGAACATCGCATCGCCTCGTCCCATTTCGCGCTCGACCACCTTACCACTGCCAAAGACGAAGCCGATTTCAAAAAACATTCTTCATTCTGCATTCAACATTCTGAATTGCTCTTTGATTCCGTCCCCGCCCTTCCCGACCGCGCCTTCAAAGGAGAATTGTAATGGAAGAACACTGCTACGTATGACACAATCAACCCCGAAAGCACGTCCTATGACAACACGACAATTCGTCTTATTCCTCTCCGGTCTGATAATCCCCATGCTCTATCAACGAATGAAGTTCGCCCTTAACCGGCGCTCATTTCACCGGATGCCGCTCCGCGAAAAGAGCGGCCTCAACATCCATCACGGCCACTGGGGATTCCTGCTGGCTTTTATCTCAATGAATCTCCTGGTGTTTGGCGTCTATAATATCTTCTCGATTGGCCTGACGGGTTTCGGCTGGGGATTGATGCTCGATGAGATCATCCCGATGCTCAAGATGCCGTCACCGGGCCGAACACTGGAACTCGAGATCTACGACAGATCCCGGAGTGCTACTATCATTTTGATCGGCGTTGTGGCACTAATCGCGCTCGTCTTCTTCCTTTTCCGGCGTTAGAGCATTGACAGAAATTATGTAGGGATGTCCGTAATTGGGTGCAGTGTCACGCTGCTTTGCGTTAATTCGTGTAATCCGTGTCTGTTTTTCTTTTTCGCGATTTCCTGGACCCCCATCCCCAAGACCCCAAACCCCATCCCGCATCCCCAAGACCCAAGACCCTATACGCCATCCCCCATCCCCGGCGCCGCCAGGCACATCCGTGTTCGACTTGACGCATCGTCTTTGCGCCGTGAAACTTGACCTTTATTTGAAAAGCAACCGCAATCGCAAATGGCCACGATGCACACTGACGCCGCACACCGGCAATTCGCCCGGGTTTAGGGATGAACACGAGATCAGAGCCTCCAGCCACGCCTTGCGTCGGCTTTTCAATAATCTTGTTGCCGGTGCCCGGGCTTGTCATTTGCTGACCGGACTGGTGCTGCTGCTCCCGGTTTTGGGTACGGGCTGCGGCAGCTTTTTGGCTCACCGGATGATCCAGGCGCCCAATACCTATCCGTCCTGGCTGGCTCCTTCAGCGCCCGTGATGGTTTCATTCAACGACAGCCTGCTTACCAATTCCCCGTCGCAGTTTGCAGACGTGGGGCCGCCGTCGGCCCGTTTGCGTTACCGCGTTGTCGAGCCTGCGGAATATCATCTGAAAGTCATCTCGACCAACTGGATTGAGGGAGGCGAGGTGCGGTACAAGTTCACCTTTCGCACCAAAGCGCCCCGGACCAATACCTGGACGGCGGCGCCACGCGGCACCGTGTTCTTGCTGCACGGCTACGGACTTGCCGAATTTTCGATGGTGCCGTGGGCATGGTGTCTCGCCCAGGAAGGTTGGCGCTGCGTGCTGGTGGATTTGCGCGGACACGGCCAGTCCACCGGAAACAGAATTTACTTCGGACTCGTCGAATCGCGGGATATGAGTCAATTGCTCGACGCGCTGACGCGCCGGGGTCAACTTGCCCCTCCCGTGGCCGTCATCGGCGAATCCTACGGCGCGGCGCTGGCCTTGCGTTGGAAGACGATGGATCCGCGCGTGGACAAAGTGGTGGCCATTGCGCCCTACGGAGTATTATCCAACGCGGTGCTGAACATCTGCCACGATTACGCCGGTTTCCTGCCACGGGCGGTCATCAGGGCTGGCCTTAAACAACTGCCTGCCGTGTTGGGTGTTCCGGGTGACCTGGATACCACTACCGTTTTGGCGCGACATCCCGTGACCGCTTTATTCGTTTCTGGAGCCGGGGACAACATCGCTCCCGCAACCGACGTGCGAAGTCTATTCAAGGAGGCGCTGCCGGGCAGCGGACTCATCGTGGTGCCCGGGGCCACGCACGAAACCGTTACCTACCGTTTCAGTGAACTTGTCCCGCCGGTGCTTGCGTGGCTGGAACATTGACAGAAATTATGTGGCGATGCGGAGCAAGCGCCAACCGGCGTTGGCCGACCGGCTTGAGTTGCGGTTGGCAACCCATAAACTGCTTCTTCAAATCCGTCTGGAAATAAGATTTTCAACCGTTCAAAATTGCGGCTGACGAACATGGTTGACGCGGTGGGCACGACGGCTTACAGTTACGATCCGGTCGGCCAGTTGTTGAGCGAAAACGGGCCGTGGACTAATGACACCGTGAGTTACACTTATACCAATCGGTTGCGGACGGGTTTGAGCCTGTTGCAGCCCAATACGTCGCCTTGGACGGAAAGTTACGGGTATGATTCGAGCAGGCGCTTGACGAGCCTGACCTCGGCGGCGGGGACGTTTGGTTATACCTACAGTCCGGTGCAAATGGAGCGGGTGGTGGGGTTGAGCCTGGGTGACGGGGCAAACATCGCCAACACGTATGATAGCGTGGCGCGGCTGACAGGGACTTATCTGCATGACAGCGGCGGCTCGTTGCTCGACCAATACGCCTACGGCTACAATCTGGCCGGTCAACGGAC
>JBEKBA010000111.1:0-9156 GCA_050015635.1 Verrucomicrobiota bacterium | reverse complement strand
GTTCGCGCCGATACTTCACCAGGCTCATCGCTTCCAGATCAACCAGCAGTGTCGCGTTTTCCCCTAAGATTTCCACGCGCGCCATCCATTGTTTCGTTGCGTAGGACAGCGTCACCGAGCTTACGGCCTTTTCCCCGACAAGGTCAATGCGGTAATCCTCAAATGGCGACCACGGGTATTCCAGCAAATTCATCGCGTTGACAGAGACATGGCGGATTGGATTGATGAATGCAAGCGTCATATAAATGATATGTGGGCCGGTTTCACCTATTACGCCGCCGGGCAATTTGTTCGCCCAATGATCCGGTTTGGAGGTGATGTAGTCCGTTGGCGTGGATAAAAAAATGCGCATGCCGCGAAACGCGCCGATGGCTCCGTCATGAACAAGTTTCCGCGCCTCGATGAACGGGTAGTAAAACAAATCACTGTGGGCTGCGCAAACCTTGACCTTGTTTTCGCTGGCGGCGTTGATGATGGCGTCGCATTCCTCAACCGTTTGCGCCATGGGCTTTTCAATGAGCACATTGCTGCCCGCCTGCATGACTTGAATGGCAAGCTTCGCGTGCGTCTTCGGCGGCGTGCAAATATCCACTATGTCCGGCTTTTCCTTGGCCAGCATTTCGCCTACGTCGGCGTATGCCGTCGGTATGCCAGCGGCAGACGCCGCTTGCCGGGCAGCCTCAATATTCACGTCACAAAGGGCGGCCAGATGCACCTTGTCACGATGCCGGTGAAAGGCGGGGATATGTTTTAGTTTAGCAATTAAACCGGACCCAATGATGGCTGCTTTTAACTTTCTCATATTTGTTGATTTTTCAAACTGACCCACTACCCGGATTTGTTATCTATTTGTGGAGCACGAGTAATATAAGTGTGGTCATGCTTGCACGACTTCTGTTTTCTTCTACGACCGCAAAATCCGCCTGTTCAACAAGGGAAGATTATTACTTTGTAGCCTCCGTGGTAACGTCGCACTTCGACTTTTTGCCTTCTCTTTTTAATTTTTCTTCAATCAGTCGCAGCGAACGTAAAATCTCCACGAAGGTCCTCTGAAAGACATAGAACCAGCCCGGCCAGCCGTTGAGAATCAACCCTTTGCCCAGCAGCGTGTAAAAGAATACGAGTGCCGGGGCCAAAATGATTTTCTTGCGGATTCGATCAGCCATCTTTAACTCTGTGTTCGATGTTTCCAACAAATATCTGGCCTCCCGCCCGGAATATTTGACTTGCTCGCCGAACCAGCGCTCCAGCGGCTTGCGGTCATCATGATCAATCCAGCCCGAAAGCATTCGCACAGGTCCTTCCGTGCGTGGCGGATACAGCGAGCCGCGCAGAGGCCGCCCCTGGATACAATAGCGGAAACGCACCTGATAGCCGGCTGCATTCCCACCCCCATCAAGCCGCCTGATCTCGTCCACCAATTCTTCTGACAGGACATAATCTGCGTCCAATGAAAGCACCCAATTGGTTTTGACCTTTTCCAGTCCGAAATTGCATTGCCCGGCAAAAGAATCGAACTTTCGCTGGACAATGCGCGCTTGGGGAAAGGATTTTACAATTTCAAGCGTTTCATCCGTGCTGAAACTGTCAACCACCACAATCTCCTCGGCCCAGCATAGCCGTTCCAAAGTCCGCCGGATGTTGGGTGCCTCGTTAAAGGCCAATATCAGTGGCGTGATGTTTTTCAATGTGATTGGCTTTTGAGACCGACAAGCATTTTCCGTTATTCGGTCGGAGAATTATTGAGAGAAAGCTGTCAGGATATTTATTATGAATCTTACTGCGGCGGCTCAATCTGCGGACTCGAGGCGATGTGTGGCAGATTGATGGCAGGACGATGCGGCCGGCTGCTGCGACTCCGTTTGCTGTGGCTCAACGACACCAATGACCACTCCCTTGCGCCGTGGCACAAAGCGGTCTCGCAATTGGATTGACGGGCTTCCGATTGTGAAATGAAATGCAGCACCTGCAGCGGCTATCACTAGCATAGCAATGGGAAAGTAAATGAACCATAGGGAGGCAGGCACGCCGTTGGTTATGACACGGGCAACGTGCAAGACCAAGGCATGAGTCAAATAAATCGAATAAGAACTAATTGCAATTGCCTTGGTCAGACCCGATGCGGCAATGCGCCCTGGTTTCCTTTCGACCAGCCAGAGCAGCGCCGCCATCAGTATTGCTGCCCGCGCGGTCAGTCCGATACGATACATCCATAGTTCAGATCGCGTCATTAATATAACGAGCAGGATTACCACCGAAGCCGTGCCTGCCCACCGCGAGAACCACCGAAGATATTGCCACCCGGATGTCACAAAAACCGACACGTAAGCAGCCGAAAAACCAAAAATCAAAGCCTCAAGGCGCAAATGGGTTGCCGTGAGCTCAAACCCCGTTCCGGGAATAATTCCATCGCGCGAAAGCCAACATCGGCACACAGGTGCGGCAAGCATCAACAAAGCAAATCCCATAGCCATGAACCTCGGTCGGCCTCTTCCCCAGATCAACAACAAAGGAAGAAACAAGTAAAAATGCTCCTCAATGCACAGCGACCAACTGACAAGAAAATAAGGAAGGTGGTAGTAGTAGTTCTGGATGAAGCACAAGTAGCCCCAGTTGAAAGGTTCGTGCCTTTCCATTCGAACTGCCCCCCAGGCCAGTCCCAAGGCGGCCAAATAGGGCGGAATCGTTCGCATCCACCTTCGAGCCCAGAAACGCCATAAATGCACGTCTCCATAACGCGCATACTCTTTCCAGTAAAGGCCGCCAATCAGCCATCCGCTCAAAATGAAAGATAACTCCACCCCATCGGGCATATCTCTCATAAACCGCATCAGGGCAGGCAACGGCTTGGGTGACATTTGGCAAATATGATAAATCACCACCATTAAAATCGCTGTGGCTCGTAACAAATCCAATTGCGTGTTGTGACTCTTCTGTCCAGATGCTCGCTGTGTCATGGTCGCACTCCTTTTGTATCCTTCATCCACTCTGCTAATTCCGCGGTTTTTCACCGGACATGACCATTGTCATCCACAGATAGGGCAGACGACCGGTGCCACGAAATTGAATGTTTGTGAAACCGGTCTCCATAAGCAATTTTGCAAGCGTCCGCTGGCTCCAGAATTTGATATGACCGCCATCCCGAAGTGAATTGGCGTGGTGCTCCCCATTGTTGAACAGGGAAATCATAAGATTTTTCAAGTAATCATGATATGGCGTGGTGCAGATAAAACGACCGCCCAGTCTGAGCGCTTCAAAGTAGCCGCGAGCGTAATCCTACGGCGAGTAAAGATGCTCGACCACCTCCGTGCTCACGATAATATCGAGAGGCGCTTCGCCAAGGTTATGCAGCAACTTGTCGGCGGCGGCCAACACCTCGAAATGCGCTTTGCGGGCGATCTCGATCCCGTCCGGCTCAGATCAATGCCAACGACTCTGCAGCCGTGTTTGAGGAACTCGGCGCAAATGAACCCGTTACCGCAGCCAACATCGAGACGCACACGTTTGGGCCAAGCGTTCCGGCAAACGTCAACAAATGTGGCATAAACCGCGCGTGCATGTGCAACTGACCCGCATGGGTATAAAATCTGTATTCCTTGTAACTCGATGCTGAATTCGGACTTTCGTTCATGCGACCTCTTTCTGCTCGGAAATGATTTTCCCGTAAAAAAATTTCAAAGCCTCTCCCATCACTTCGATGGAGAATCGTTCCGCCGCAAACCGCCGCGCGTTGCTGCCAAGCCTGGCGCACAGATTTGCGTCCTCGAGCAACCGGTCCAGTGCCGAGGCCAGCGCGGACACTTCAGCGCGGATAACAATTCCCGCCTCGTGTTCGCGCACGAATTCTGATGCCGCCACGCCTTCAGTCACGACACAAGGCAATCCTGCCGCCAGCGCTTCAACGAGTGCAAAGCCAAAATTTTCCGAGTAGGATGGCAACACGAAAAGCGTCGCGGCGCTCATCGCTGAAAGTTTATCCTGACCACCCAGGAACCCCGTCCAAACGATGTCTCTATTCAAACCCAGCCCGGCCGCCTGTGCGCGCAAGCCGCGTTCATAGGATGCCTCGCCATTACCCACCACGACCAGCAGAGTCTGCGGATTGCGGCGTTTGATTTCAGCAAAAGCTGGCAGCAACAAATCCAATCCCTTTTTCACGTTCAATCGCGAAAGGAACAATACTAGTTTTTTGTTTTTGGCATTTGGAAATTTGCTCAAGAATAATTCCGGGCCGGGCAGGTTTTGAAATTCAGCGACGTCAATGCCCAACGGGATTACAGCGGCTGGAGCTGTTGCACCGACTTGTTCAGCCTCAATCTGTTCCGCACGGCTCGTGTAATGCATCGCCGCTGCATGGCGCAAAACTGGTTTTTCCACAAACCGGAACGAAAGCGATTTCAAAAATTTACGGCGGTTTTCCATGCCCCAGCGGTTTAAGACACCCAAGGGACGTATAACGTAAGGCACGCCGCGACGGCGCGCACACCGGGCGGCGCTGACGCTGGTGAACGAGAACAGCGCGTGAATATGCACCACGTCATAATCCGCCACGTGCCGTTGCAGCCAGCGGACAAACGGCAGCGAGATTTTGTAAAACTCCGTTTGTTTCCTGAAATAGAACACGCCATAGCCGTCGCATTCCAATCGGCGGCCAAGCGGGACGTTCATGCGGCAACAGGAACCGTCGTCGTCTGTCGTCGCTACATCCACCTGCTCACCGAGGGTGGCCAGACAACGCGCGATCAGTGGCAGAGCAACGCTGGGTCCGCCGCTTTTAAGCGACAACGAAGGGATGACATGAAGGATTTTCATGCGAGCCGGAGACCGCAAGACATTTGCATGATAACTATCGGACTCTCAAAATGCGCGCGATGGCGTTTGACTTCCTGTTCTCCGCATCAAAAAGCGTTTTTTCATATTTCTCAAGAAGGACACCCCCGCCGCATGCTTCAAATAATTCCACGGCCCGCCGCGATACGGGCATGGTCAGGTAAACGACTGTTATTTCACGCATGGGTTATGAATTATTTCCCGCGGTTGGGGCTCTTTTTGAAAGCCAAGTTGCACCAATTGTGCGGCCAAGTTTTCGACAAACTTTTGGTAACCATAAACCTCAAATACCCGCTGCCGCAGATGCTCCGGTTGTTGCAATATGGCAAGGGGATGCCGCCGGTTAAGCATGGCGGTCAAGGCGGAAACGATTTCTGAAACATTGTCTGGGTTCACCAACACCCCCAGTTCTCCATCGATCAATGGGTCAACCGAACCGTCCTGGTTTCCGGCCAGGACGGGTTTTCCACAGGCCAGCGCCTCCAAAAAGACAATGCCAAAGCCTTCGTTCTTGCCGGGCATGGCAAACACATCGCACAAATTGTAAAAATCGCACAATTCATGGTTTGGGATGTAGCCCGCGAGTGTCACGGCGTCTTCCAGTTTCAATTCGCGCACCAGCTCCTCGATTCGTCCGCGATCGGGACCCTTGCCGCCAAGCAGATAATGCACATCTGGAACCATACGACGGATTTCCGGCAATGCCCGCAGCACCCGGTCGTATCCCTTGCACCGGCCCGCACCAGCCAATCGAGCCACGGTCAAAATGACCGGTTGGCCTGGCTTTAACCCAAACCGTTCCAGCAAGTGACACGGCTTGGGTCCGAGTTTGAACTGTTTCGATTCGAAGGTGTTCGGGAGCAAACGCACCCGATCCGATGCCAGCGTAAATCCCTTCAACAACCGGTCACGCGTAAGTCTGCTAACGGCCAGAATAGCATCCGCCTGAAGCAACCCGTGCCGCAATTTTTGGCCCGGCACGCCCCACACCTCCACTCCATGCGCCACGGCAGCGAATGGAATTCCCCGGATTTTTTTCAACCAAGCGGCAACGGGGGTGAAATTCGTGTGCGTGGTCAAAATCAAATCAGGACGGTGACGCAATGCGTTCGTAACCAGTTGCCAGGTGAAGGCTGCCGTCCGCAAATGTTGCGGCCAGCGACCGGCGCACCGGACTTTTTTGACTTGGGGCACCAGTGGTTTCGAGAGCCAACGATCATTTTTGGAAAAGACAAATAGCTCCGCCTCCGGCAGACATTCCCCCACTGCCCGGATGAAAAATCTGGAGAACACTTGAATGCCACCCCTTACGGACTCGCAATCCGGAATCCAGATATGAATGAGCGGAGAAGAGGACACGGAAGGAAATCAACGGCCCACGTCAACCGTGCGCCGCTCGAATCGCAGCCGGGGAGGGAGGGATCGCAACCATCGAACGTTCCAATCCGCTCCGGCTCTAGCCAATGAGTCCGCAGCCACAACGTCGCGGCCTTCGCGGAGAAGCTTGGCTGTAAGGTTCATTCCAACAAAGCCCGCCGCTCCGGTAATCAGTATACGCATGTTATAATTATATTTTGGTTTGGTATTGAATTTCCTCGATTGCCTCCTGGTGCTGCCGCTGGCGGAAAGGTTTGAAAGTGTTTGCAAATATACGATGGTATTGAGAATGAGTGGGTTAGACACCAAAAGGGGCGGTTTCCAAACCCATTCACCATCCGGAAAAAGGTCTTTTTCAAGCTTCGCGCTTCAGGCGCAGCCGTTCTGATCTGTTTAATCGGACGCCAAGTGGAGGCATTGCATCCTGTTTCGTGTTCAATTCTGCCGCCGCCAAAACCGCAGCAAAAATCATCCAGACAAACGCCGACGCCGTGTGATTGAAAAGCACGCTGCCATAATAAAACGGTAGGAACAGCAGTTGGGTGGCCAGCAATGCGGCCCGTGCGCCTGCGTTTTGTGCTCTGCGTTTCGCTCTTTGCAAAGCCAGCAACGCTCCGGCGCAGACAACGAAATAGCCGAGCAATCCGATAATTCCGGTTTCCAAAATCATGCGCGGCAATGGACCTTCGAAGGTGTTCAAATCAGTTGCTCCGCTCTCGGCATAAACTCCGCCGGACTGGCTAATGCCAAAACCTCTCCCCAGCGGGGCGCTTTGGAATACCGTAACTATGTCTCCGAATTGTCCAAACGACCGATCTTGGATCGTGTCCTCGGAGTTTTCTGTGCGTTCGAGCAACCCATTGCCCAAGTCGGAGAAGATGGGAGTAATACCGAACCCGGCGGCAATCACCACGCAGAAAATGCCGGAGAACAGGATACGGCCAACCTCCGTGATGTTTGCTCTCGACAGGAAGAACCAACCGAGAACCATCGCCAGGTCAATGACGATCGGCCCACGTGAAACCGAAGCCATACCGCAGCCAAAGCCGGCGGCCACAGCCGCCCATGCGCCGATGCGTTGTCGCTGGGTCCTGGCCAGACCCATCAATGCCAGTCCCGCCCAGGTGCCCACGGAAGACATAAGGGTGAGGCCGGTGATGTAGGAAAATGTTCCAGAGGCGCGCACGCCGGTTGCTGTGGATATGATGATTTCAGTGTCGGCGGCGTAACGATTCAGAAAATGACCCGCCGGCAGGCGGTTCTGTTCCACACCTAACGCAAAATTCAAAAGGGTCAGCGCAATCAAGAGCCTGATGGGCCAGCGCAGCGGCAGTCCGGCCAGCCGTGGCACGGCCAGCAGCGCCAAGACCGGCAGCACGATGTTGGTCCTGACAGTCAGCATTGCTCCAACCGGGTCGAATCCATGCAGGCTGCTCAAGAACGCGCCCATACCGAACAAGCAGCATCCCGGCAATAGCCAGTGTTGGAAGGTCGTCAAAGCCGGCGATGTTCCCGCGCGCCGGGGAAAGAGCAACAGCGCGGCAAAGATGATATCCTTGGAAAAATACGCCAGGTATTTTCCAATTCCTTCTCCAAAACCAGGAACCCATTTTCGGAACGCGCCCTCAAATACAATCATCGTCAAAGCCGCCATCAAAACCAGCCACGCCGTTTGCCGCTTCCCGGCAACAGCGGCTGGCCGCCGCGGACGCTGATTCACCGCTTGCGGTGCGCAGATGACTCCTAGTGTCTTGTCAGTTTCAGCCTTCATGCTCTTAAATCGTGTCGGTCGCCTGTTGTCCCGCAGTCGCTTTTTTTATCCGGTTTTTCCCCGCCGCCTGCTGAAAAACTTCCATATACTGCGCGGCAACCTGTTGCGGCCGGCGATTTCCCAAGTGCGCCTGCGCACTGGCCAGCAGTTGCTTTCCGAGTTCGTTATTCGCGAGCACCATCTCAATTTTCCGGGCGAGGTCTTGCGCATTCTCTTTTTGGAAAGTCAATCCGCAGGGTCCAATGGCTTCTGGCAAACCGCCCACGGCGGCAACAATCACCGCGCAGCCGCAGGCAATGCCTTCAACGGCCACATTCCCGAAGGGTTCGTGGCGGGACGGGACGATGATGATTTTGTGCTCGCAAAGCAGCCGCGCAACCTCGGGGCGTTCCCGGCGTCCGACAAAAGCAACTTGAGATTGCAGATTCATTCTGGCTGTCTCTGACTCCAGCGTCCTCTGCTCCGGTCCCTCTCCAATCACGGTCAAGGTGGGCTTGAATCCCCAGCTCTTAAGCTGGGCCAAGGCGGTCAACAGCGTATCAGCGCCTTTGGCTATGACCAGGCGACCAACAAAAACCAGATCTTTGTGCCGTTCAATCCCATAATTCGAATGAAAAGTTTGTTCATCATAAGAATTATAGATTACCCTGCTCGGCACCGGTAACTCACGGGCCACCGCCTGGCAGTTGGAGATGTTGACGGCAAACCGGCACGCAATTCGTTTTAGCAATGCCCGGCACTTATTTTTTCCATCATACCAGATCCCATGCCGCACCACAAAGGTGCGGCGCAAAATCAACAAGGGCCAGATTCCACGGAGGCTCAGGCCGTTCTGGAGAAAAACGTCGCACTCCCGCACCAGCCGAAGAAAGTCCATTGGCTGCGGATTCCGGATAATCGGATAGGGAAATTGACGTTCGTCATTCTGATGGTTGGCCTGCACGCGGGTCACAATGGTCACGTGTACCCCCACCTTGGCCCATTCATTCGCGAGCATCTCGGCGTTCGACTCCATGCCGCCGATGCCTGGATAAAAAACCGTATAAAAAAGAATTTTCAACGTGCCGGGAGCGCTTAACTCCAGAAGAGCGATGAACCATCCTGTAATAAGCTCCCTGTCATCTCGATGGTTCAGATTTTGGCGGCTCGTAATCGTGAAACACTGAGCGTATGAGATA
>JBEKBA010000110.1:0-7958 GCA_050015635.1 Verrucomicrobiota bacterium | reverse complement strand
CTTTTTGCCTTTTCCAAATCGGCGGAATTCACCGCCCGGCGTGGGCTCGTGGTGGAATTATGGCCCTTCATTTATGGCGCATCGGAACGGATGAGTTCAAAAGCCATTAGTGACTTTCTGGAAAAGGAACAGGGCATCAAACTGAGCAGTGTTACCATCAATAAGGCTCTTAAAGAGCCCGCAAGAAGTTGGAACGTAGTTTTTGACGAAGTCGAGCCTTCCGCGCGCATTATCGCAAAGGAAGACGGGATTTCGATGAAAGATTTTCTATTCAAAAAACAATATTTTTCAAAACCGTTTCAAAATCCAGTGCTCAAGGCCGCTGTGAAATCGTTGGTCGGAGCCGAAGTGTCTCAGGCGGCTACCATTCTGCGGACAAAGTGGTTTGTGATTGACTGGGAAATTCGTTTGAAAGCGCGGCCATTTTTAGAGCATCGTCTGGGCGGGAAAGGTGAAAAATGAATGGTGAGAATACTTTTTCTGATGAAAAGCTTTTGAAAAAGCGCGAGGTCGCAGAAAGATTTTCTTGTTCAACGCGCACGGTGGACAGGCTGGTCAATTCTGGCCGGATGAAGCGCGTAAAAATTATGGGCGGAATTCGTTTTCGTTTGAGTGAGGTTCAAATTCTGATGAATGGGGGCAATCATGATTTTCAAAGTTGAAAAACGCCGGTTTCGTAAAAACGGCAAGTTGCAAACAACACGCTGCTATTATTTGCGCTATCGTTTCGGCGATATGCTGGGGGATCGCTGGAAATCGCTCGGTGTAAATGAACTTCAAACTGCCAACAAGCTGGCTCAGAAATTCATTGAGGAAAAACAGCAGGAAGCGGCGGGTGTTATCGAGCCGAAACTGGTGAGAGACGCCGCGCAACGTCCATTGCTGGAACATTTGAAAGAATACGAAGCTGATTTGATTAAGCGCGGGCGGGCGGGTCGCGGTGGCCGTGGGGTGCGTTTACTCAAGGGGCGCATTGTCCGGCTAATGAAGCATCGCCGCTGGAAATTTGCGGGAAATGTCACGGCTGATTCGTTTATTGCATGGCGCAATCAGAAAAAGGCTGCCGCGCGGACGTTGAATCATTTTTTGCAAGGCATGATTTCGTTCCTCAATTGGATGGAACGGGCAGGGCGGATCAAGTCCAACCCGTTGAAATTTGTGGGCAAAGTGGATGAGCGCGGACAGAAAAAACGGGTGCGCCGTGCCTTCACTGACGAGGAATTGCGAAAGGTAATCGAGGGTTCGGGGCCGCGTGGAATCATCTATTTTACGGCGGCGAGGACGGGATTGCGGCAGGAAGAATTGCGCCAGCTTCAATGGGGCGACGTACGACTTGAAGCGCAAATCCCTCAAATCATTGTCCGCACGGAAACTGCCAAAAATAAAAAACAGGAGCCGGTGTGTCTGGTGCCTGAAATTGTTGAGGCATTGAAAGTGCATCGCCCGGCGCATTGGTCGCTATTGGATTCTGTGTTCCCGAATGGGATTCCGCGCGCTTCACGGCTCAGGGTGGACGCGGAGCGGGTTGGCGTAGCTTACCAGGATGAGCAAGGTCGTTACGCCGACTTTCACGCGCTGCGCTACACTTGGGCGACTTTCCTGCGCAAGCATGGCATCGCCGATAATTTTGCAAGAGAGCAAATGCGTCATCAAACTGTCCGGCAGACAGACGGTTACACCGATGTTTCTCAGTTGCCGATTTATGACGCCATCAAGAATTTGCCGAGGCTCGGGGTGTGTACACAAATACGCGCACAGATTTTAGGCCAAAAGGGTCAAAACGTGTCGCAAGCTGTCGCAACTAGCGAAGGGGCGAAAAGTAAAAAAGCTCCTGTAAATGTCGGGGTGTGTCCCGGTTTGGCACCACTGGTCGCGGAAATGAAATTGGAGCGAGCGAAGGGATTCGAACCCTCGACATTCACGTTGGCAACGTGACGCTCTACCAGACTGAGCTACGCTCGCTTCCCGAGAGCGGCAGGCAGCATACGCGAAGGTTTTGGATTTGCAAAGCCCGAATTTTGCCGGTCAGGCTGGCGGCATGTCGCCTAGGGTGGCCCGGATCGATTTGATCATCTCATCGTAATTGACCGGCTTCGGAAAAAACGCCATGGCGCCGCTGGCGATGGCGCGATGCTTGTTTTTTTCGTCCAGCGTTCCGCTGATGACGATAATGGGTATCTTCTTGGTTTCGTCCACCCGGTACAACCATTCCATGATGCGAAAACCGTCCCACGGCACGCCGCCCACGTCCGCTGGAAAGTTGATGTCCAGCAAAATCAAATCCGGTTTCTCTTTGCGCACCGCCGCGACACCTTCCGATCCGTCCAACGCAGTAATGACATCGTAACCGGCTCCCTGCAATTTCATGGAAGTCGTTTTGACGATGATTTCATTATCGTCCACTACCAGAATTTTCTTCTTCTTGTTTGCCGCCTCAGGTTTAGTGCTCATAGAACATTACAATCAAACCGTGCCTGCATTCTCCCGATGAACGTACGGAAGGGTATTAAAAATACCAGCTCCAGCAAAGCAATATTTATGCCCTTTGACTTCAACCCCCGCCAATGTGCTAAACTGCGTGTGTGAGCAATGTTTTCTATGTCCCTGGCGAACAACGTGCGGCGAAGGTCAACGACCTTTTTGCCACCATAGCTCGACGTTACGATTTAATCAATGACCTGCAAAGCTTCGGTTTGCATCGCCGCTGGAAACGCCGCGTTGCCAAACTTGCCGCCGTGAAACCCGGCCAGCGCGCGTTGGATTTATGTTGCGGCACGGGCGACCTCGCGCTGATGCTCGCGCAATGCGGCGCGGATGCCACCGGCCTTGATTTCAGCCCGCAAATGCTCGAAGTCGCCGAAACTCGCCGGCAGAAAAATTTAAAACTCAAGCCTCAAAACTTGAAATTCATCCAGGGTGACGCGCAGCAAATTCCATTTCCCGACAACTCATTTGATATCGTCACCGTCGGTTACGGTTTGCGGAATTTGACGAGTTGGGAAAAGAGTTTGGACGAAATGCTTAGAGTCGCCAGACCCGGCGCGCGATTGATTGTGCTTGAATTTGGCAAGCCGGCGAACGCGTTGTGGCGCGCAATTTATTTCACGCACTTGAAATGTTCCGTGCCGCTCATCGGCCTGCTGTTCTGCGGCAACGCACAGGCTTACGCCTATATTTTGGAATCGCTCAAACATTATCCGGCGCAACTGGCCGTCGCCGAAAAGATGCGCGGACTAAAACTGGCAAACGTTCGCGTCATCAACCTGCTGGGCGGAGCAATGGCGATTAACTACGGCGAAAAGCCAGAATAATTTCAGGCAAAGGTCGCAAAGAGGTTTGCCGCCTGTCTGGCCCCATGATTTTAACTTTATTTTGCGTCCAAATTGCTGTCCGCCACGCTCTAAGATTGAATTTATCCGCCCAATTGAATCGTCATTCCCTCGTAGGCCGCGTCCACTTGCAATTTCGTCTGCTGCTTGGCCGCGAGTTTGCGCGCGTATTTGAGCAGGGTGTCCACCTGTCTATCGTTGCGGTCCGGGTCGTGATGGAACAGGCATAGTCGTTTCACGCCAGCCGCCAGTGCCAGCGCCACCGAATCGTCCACGCTGCCGTGACCCCAACCCGCGTGCCGTTCGTATTCGGCGGAATTGTATTGCGAATCGAGAATCAACACGTCTGCGCCGCGCACAAATTCGACCATCGCGTGGTCTTCACCGCCTGCGCGCGATTCGTTGTCGGGAAAATAGGCGATCGAACCGTGCGACGTGAACAATCGGTAACCGAGACAAACGCCGGGATGATTCGCCTGTTGCGCGCGCACGCGCACGGAACCGATTTTGAAATCAAATTTTTTGAGTTCCTCGATCTTGACGCGGGTGGACAGGGTTTTAAGCGACACTGGAAAATACGGGCTGTTCATTGCACCCAATAATCCGGCGCGAAGGCCTTCGCCGCCCAGAATCCGCAACCGGCAGCGCGCGGCGTAAATCGGCGCAAAAAACAGCAGTCCCTGGATGTGATCCCAATGCGTGTGCGTAACGAGCAGTGTGAGATTGAGCGGCCGGTTTTTGAATTCAGCCAGCAGTTGATACCCCAGCGCACGCAAACCCGTGCCGGCATCGAGGATGATGATTTCGCCGTCGTTACGGACTTCAACACAAGCTGTGTTGCCGCCGTAGCGCACGGTAGCCGCGCCCGGTGTGGCGATTGAGCCGCGCACGCCCCAAAGTTTTATGCAGGTGCCAGCTTTGATGGAGCCATTTTAGCGCATCCGCCGCGAAAGACAAATCACAAAACACTTTCATTTGCGCCGCGAAAAATCTTGCGCGTCGGCGCAAGTGATTTAAGATGATCATCTTCGACGGGTTGGTAGCTCAGTTGGTAGAGCAGTGCCCTTTTAATTCAAAATCGCCAGTTTTAGCTATTTTTAGCAGCTTTTATTTTCCTTTTGCAACCATTGCAAAGCCATTGATTTCATTGGTTATTATCCGCATTTCGATGTCTTCTCTTGTCGTCTCACAAAATCCAAAAGTTTTCATCCGGGTTACAAGTCGGGTGCAAGTTTTTATTGGTGGCACAAGGGCACTTGCGCTACCCAATTTTGAAGGTGACTTGCACCCGCACATCAGCACGGCCCTTGTAATTGCTAGTTAAAAAGCGGGTGCAACAACTTTCAAATTCTAACGCCCTGACTTTTATTTTGGTCCAGCGTCGGTCTTTGAAAAATGGCGCGAGCCAGTTTGATGTTAAACGACTCGACCACAAAATTCATGTCTCGGTCGTCGTCGTCATCATGGTTGCCCCAATTGTTCAAGTGGTTCGATGGCGTCTTGGAGCAATCGTTGGCCGGTCACTTCCAAAAGTTTCAGCGACGGTGCTTGCGAAACGAGCAACCCGTATTCGCAAGTGTGGCGAGCCTCTTCCAAGTCCGCTTCATTTTCAGGCCGCAAGAGTTGCCGGAGTCCCTTGCCAACGTGCGGAACAAGATTTTGCCAGATGTTGGGGAATCGGCTTTGGAGGGCAGCGGCCCAAAATTTCGGCCATTCGAGGAGGGAATCTTCCTGTTTGCTTTCAGCGAGCCGGGCCAGCGCGAGGACGCGCCCTAGGTCCTTGTTGGTGCGTTTGATGCTGCGACCGGCAATCAAACCGCTCATCCTCTCTTGCCCGATGACCGGATGATGTAACAAATTTGCAAGTGCCATGGTTTCGGGACGGGCAATGGCAATGCCGAACGGCGTCGGAATGGGTTGGAACTCCGCCAGCGACAGAAAGCCAAAGCTGCAAAGGCTGAAATGACCTTTGGATGTAATGAGGCGAATATCTTTGCGGTCGAGATCGGACTCCGATTCGGGGACGGTCAGTAATTCGATGAACCATTCTGTCGAGCCGGGCGGATGGATGCGAACGACTGGAAGTTTGCTCACGGGCGTGGTGGCATCACCGGGCTTGCCCCAATCACCTTCGGTGCGCAGTTGCCAATGCTCTGCAAACAAGCGATCAGCGACGGCCTGTCCGGCGGGGATGGCTCTGATGCGCGGGGAGAGGAGACAATCCACGTCTTTAGTGCGCACCTGAAGTTTCGGGTTGTCACCAAAGAAGTAATAGCCTGCCGCGAGACTGCCGATGATGATGATGTTCTTTCGGAACTCTTCCGGGATGGCATTGGCAACACGCTCCAGCACCGCACTGGGCGAAATGAGTTTCACGCTGTCTTCGCGGCTCATAGCGGGTGGCCTTTAGTTACGGGAAAGGAATTGAGAAACTCAAGCGCTTGGGATTCGAGACGCGCTTCGTGCAAATCGAGAAGACATTCCACTGGGTCGGCCCAAGAGAGGCCGTTATCGCCCGGTTGAAAGAGTGACTCTGCACGACGGATGTCATGAATGACAAGTGTTGGCGATTCATCTCGCTTGGTTGCCTTCTCCAAGGCCGGGTCGAGCCGTTCCACGAATAAGAGGTCCACGGCTTTGCGCCCGGAGTGGATTGAGAGGTCGAGGCGCGGGTTGCCAACGAGGTCGAGTGATGGCTGGTAGTGTTTTGCGCCCAGAACTCCACCGACAGCAATGTCATGACGCTGGAGTTGACGCAGGCGGCGAAGCAAGGATTCCGGCGAGCGTGTCTGGCCGGAACGATCCACGAATCGGACCGTGTCTCGCACGTCATCTGACACCGCCAGTAATCGCGCCCATTCTTCGCGCGGAAAAATCCGAAGCTCGACACTACGGTCGGAGTGACGTTTCAAGTAGTGGTCGAGCCGTTCGAGTGAACGCGACACCGTTGGATGGCTGGTCCCAGAGATTTCCATGAGCGAATTGACCGGGAGCGGCCCTTTACCAAGTAACCACTGGTGAATGAGGATTCGTAGTATTTCATAGTGGGCTTCTGAACTTCTGTTAAAACCGGCCGGTCGCCTAGAGATTTCGTGCCGGATGATTTCATCAAGCATGGGCATTTCACTGGCATCCGGAGAAACGGGGATGCCACTCCATTTACCCGATTGACGAACCACCATTGACAAACGCTCAAATAAATCTGGCCGGATCACCGAAGCTGCCCCCTCCCATTCCCCACGCAAGCGAGAGGTTGTGATGATCGGCTCTTCCAGCACCAAAACCACTCGATTCACTTTGTTGGACGAGGCGACCCGGGCCATCTCCATCAAAGCGGTTCTAAGCCTTCTGGCATCCTTCACTTCTACCAGCACCTCGTAGATGATGTTGCCCATCACAGCATCGGCTCGAAAACCTGGAAAGTTCTCGACTGGACACTCGAATTGAAGCGTTTTCATGGAATCAAGGTGCGACTTTCAAATGAAAGTTGCAAGTAGAAATAAAAGTAGAGAGTTGATTGTTATGATTTTGCGAGTGATTTTAATGATTTTTGACAGTTTTAGAGCTTTCCAGCCAGCTTGCGATGACGGCTATCCAGTAAGAAATCAACCTATTTTTATCAGAATCGGTATTTCTTACTGGATAGTAAGAATTTGTATTTTTAATAAGAATCATTGTTTTCGGCCATTTCGAGACGTTTCAATGTCTGATGCAAAGTGGACGAGCTTTGCAGCCATGCACTCGTAGATCAGCACGGCCCCGACAATAGCCAGTAAAAAGCGGAAGTCACATCGTTCAAATTCTAACGCCGCGACTTTGATTTTGGGCCAGCGTCGGTCTTTGAGAAATGGCGCGTGCCATTTTGATTTCAAATGATTCAACAACAATACCCATGTCTTGGTGCGGATATTTTTCGTCAAGGTGCTCCCTCACTTGCGCTTTCACGTCTTCTTACCGGCAAGAACCTGCGCGCATTGGGACTGGCTTACCGCTGATTCCCGTGGTCGCGATCTGGCGCAAGGAATCTGAAACGGAACCGGTGAAAAGTTTTATCGCGTCGGCCAAGCCGGAGTCTTTGTAGGCGGCCACCATACCCAATTATAAAAGTTAACCACGGATGGACACGGTCTGTATATCTAATTCAGATTTCAATAAAATAGCAAAAACCCTTGTAAAATCAAGGTAAATTCGTCATTACTCGCCATTATTTTTCACTACTTTTCAGCCCTTGCGCTGGCATTTTCACTGACAGTTCCACTGACAGTAGTTTCATGGCGAGCGTCGTTTTCAAGCTGGCAAAACGTCCGCCGCAAAGTAGCTGCCGTATTTGCTGCGCGGGTCATTCGGGTGCGTCGCGTAAGGCGCACACGCTCCGCACGGATGCTGCCACACACAACGCCGCTGATTCCAGTGAAATCCTAAACGCCAAAGCGCATTAGCCGCCAAACGCTGGCGATACGGTGTAAAGTCCAGCCATATCCATTTTCCGACAACCTCCGCCAATTCGTATTGCTGCGGCAACTGCTTCCGCAGAAATTCCAAGACGATGTTCGTTGGCAATTCGCGGTTCGCGTTATGCTTTGCGTTGTCCCGCTCCGTGTTCAACTGTTCGGATCGGCTCTTGAGTCC
>JBEKBA010000109.1:0-8129 GCA_050015635.1 Verrucomicrobiota bacterium | reverse complement strand
GAACTTTTTCCAGTGGTGCTATGCGTGACGCTTACATTACAATGAACATCAGTTCAAATGAAAATCATCCCGAGCCCGACCCCCAAGCCGGATAAGTCTTCCCCAGGTCTTGGCGCCGATGGAAATATTCCGGTGACGATGGGTTGGCCTGCCATCGGATTGTCACTGGTTGCGTGGGGTTATGTCGTGTATCGCCTGGGTCCCATGTGGCACAGTAATCCGGATTATAATTATGGTTGGTTTGTGCCTTTGCTTTCCCTGTGTCTGTTCCGAGAACGCTGGAAGTGCCGGCCCCCGGCCAACCCGGTGGCCGCTTCGACGGGCGCTTTGATTTTGTTTGTCCTGCTCGCGTTCACACTTCTGCCGGACAGCCTGGGTTTGGAAGTCAATTCAAACTGGCGTCTGGCGGGATGGGCATTTGCCGGGGCCGTTGTCGGTATCACTTTTTGCGTTTTGTATCTGCTGGGTGGACGAAGTTGGCCTCGGTATTTTTCCTTCCCGATTCTCTTTTTTTTGGTTGCCGTGCCGTGGCATCCGCGCTTGGAGCAGCCTTTGATTAATCATCTATCGCATTTGAATGCTACGGCCAGCACCGGCATCGCCAATCTTTTGGGGACACCGGCCATCCAACATGGTGTGTTGATTGAAACCGCCGGCGGATTCGTGGGTATTGACGACGCCTGCAGTGGAATCCGCTCGCTCCAGGCCACGGTCATGGTGGGTCTTTTTTTGGGAGAACTCTTCCGATACACGCCACCCCGCCGGATTTTCTTTTTACTTGCTGGCATTTTGCTGGCGTTCGCCTGCAATGTCGTCCGCACCACTTATCTGGTTCGCATCAGCGACTTGGAAGGCAACGCGGCGGTGACCGCTCACCATGATTCCGCCGCGATGACCATCCTCGCGGCAACCCTCGTGGGGCTTCTCGGGTTGGCTTGGCTGCTTCGGCCTCGAAAAACACCTTCCCCTGCGGAGTCGCCGGCAATAGTCCTTTCCCCTCCTGTGGTCGGACAACCTCAGCCTGGCGCTCAAGCAAACTTCCCGCCCGATTTTCTGCTGCAGCGCAGTCTTTGTTTGCAACTCCTGTTCGCCGGACTGCTTTTGTGGGTGCTCCTGGTCGAACTGGGGATTCAAACGTGGTTCCATTCCGCGGAAAAGCGGGCGGTAGCGCAGAACCGATGGTCGCTGCAAATGCCGGCCGATCAACCGGGATTTTCGGAGCGGCCGGTGCAGGAAAGCCTCCGCGAAACGCTGCGTTTCGACGAGGGAAGTTTTGCCGAATGGCGGCAGATGAACGGGGCGCAATGGCAGTTGTATTATCTGCGCTGGCGCACGCCACAGGGAAGGTATCGCGCCATTGAAAGCGCCAACGAGGCCAGGGGACACTCGACCGACCTCTGCCTTAAACTGGCGGGAATGGAACTACAGAAGGATTTTGGAAGTCAGGTGCGAGACATCAACGGGATCGCCGTACTGACCCGAATGGAGCGGTTTCTGGATGAGGGTCAGATGGTGTACGTTCTCTCGTGCTACTGGGAACCCGAGGTTGCCGTGCTTCGAAGCGGAATCACCCTCAGTTCCTCCGCGCACAGCCCCATCGTCAGCGCGTTGCATGAGATCAAAATCGGGGACCGTGGAGGGAATGAAAAGCGGGTGCTGAAAATTGCCGTAGTGGGACTGGAAACGGACGCCGAGGCTGCGACTGCGTTCGATGAGTATTTGCATCGGATCATTCAAAATCAAGGCGGGCGCTGAGGTTGCAACGGGGGCACCAGAGCTGCAACCAGCCCCTTTTCATCGAACCCGTCTCACTCTTCAGGAAGCGCCTTTTTTGCCGACCTGACCAAAGCCATCTCTTCCGGGAGCAGAAAGGCATCTGCCGACCTGGCAAAACAGTCTTTTGCGGCCTGAATCTGTCCATCGGCGGCCAGCAAAACACCGTAGTACGCAGCCGTCCCCGGACGCGAAAGGTCTTCCGGCTTCAAGCTTCGCAGGACAGCAATTCCCTGTTTGGTTTTGCCCTGTAGATAAAGTGAGAAGGCATAAGTGGATGTGAACGTCGGATTGTCGGGGGCCGAAGCGTGGAGCTCAGCCGCATACTGATGGGCAGTCCATGTATCCTCGCCCAGCAACAATGACAGCATCGCATAGTTGTTTTTGGCGAATTTGTCCGCAGGATGCCTCTGCAATTCAATTTGGAAAATGCGGCGCATGTTTTTGGTGTCTCTTTGGGCGGTATAAAAGTCGTTCAACTGCACCAAGGGCCAGTCCTGATTGGGGAAATTGTCCACCGCTTGCCACAGCACCTGTTCGGCTTCGGCTTTCCAACCCCAAGAAGCGGCCAATTGGGCCAGCAGGTTCAATGACGCCGGAGATTTGGAAGCCAATCCGACGGCCCTCTGCCAGGCAGTGTCGTAATCTACATTTTCCGATTCGTTCCGGATGGCAAAGGCGAGCATGGCTATCCGGATGTACTCCATCCCGGGCCAATGTTCGTTCTCGAGATAAGACTCCAAATCATTCCATCGTTTGAGGCTGGTGTACGAATCGGCAAGCGCCAAGGGCACCAATTCCTCCCGGCGAACCGGGTCGGGCAGTCCCTGCAACCAAGCCAAGGCTTCCGTCGCGTAGCCAAACTGGTTCAACCAAGTGGCAAGTTCTCCGATGTAGATTGGATTTTGCGATGCCCGTTGCTCTGTGTCGTTCAAGAAAGCCTGAAAGTACGTGCGGTGGGCAGCATGCAGGATGGCTAGATGCAACATCCGATCATCAAATGAAGCCTGGGTATTGGTCAGCAAAACGCTCGAAAGCCGTTCCGCCCGGTCGAAATCCTGCCGTAGCATGCTTTCCGCCACCAACGAGCGTAGTGGCAGGAGGCCTAGTTTGCCCTCGGTGCCAAGCGCCTCTAGAGTGGTTCGAGCGTCCGCGATGATCCGGGGATTCTGAGACTGCAGCTGGACCACCGCCAAGGACATCCGACTGGCCGGATCATCAGGTTGCAGTTTGACCGCTGCCGCGTAGTTTTGCTCGGCTTCATTGAGATTGTCGAGTTTGACGGCCAAGGCTCCGGCGATCAGGTGATACGTGACAGTGGACCGGTTTTCCGGTGTGATTTCATCGAGCGTCTTCACGGTGGTCGAATACGGAAATTGCTCAAATTTCAGCGCGGTTGAGGCGAGGGCAAATTGGTTCGTCACGGTGGGTGCCAGCAGTTCCACGCGTTGCCGCCAATAAATGGCGTAGGGGGAATCGGACATGTCCGACAGATCGGCGATGATCTGCGTCGCATCTGGATTCTTGGTATTGATGGCCAGTGACTGCCGGGCCCGCAGATAGGCGCGGGCGAAATCGCGTTTCACCATGAATTCCCGAGCCTGCCGCGAGTACTGTTTTTCGATAAAGCGCCGGTAGCGTGGCAAGCCCTGCTTGTATGCCACCCACCCCATCCCCGCCAGAATGAACAACGCCGCCACCGTTTGCCAACGCCAGAGATATTTTCTCAACCGCTGCCAGACAAATGCCCGGGCGAGACGATGCTGGACGAAGGAGGCCAGATGAGCGGATTCGTAAAAACCCAAGCCTAATTTCCGTCCAGCCCGGGTTTCACGTAACCACCGCCACCCGCGCCTTATCGTTTTGAGCGGCTCGTAATGCGGTTTGTGAACGCCGGCATCTTTCTGTGGGAAATACCACCACGAATTCAGCTTGGCGAAGAACTTAGCACAACGTTTTCCCGGCCCGGAATGATAAATCCCGCGTTTCAGTTTGCGCCAGACGATTGTCGCACGGCTCAATCTTCCAGAACCATAGTATCCGTAATAGGATGTCGGCTGATCCGTTGGTGGATACCACCATTGGTACAGACGATTGAGCATGGCGGAATATGCCCGCACAAGCGGCGATCTGCGGACCCATTGCTGCAGTCGCCGCCAAGCCTTGGTTGGCCGGTTGCTTCCGGACCGAACGACGTAGTCCGCAGGGTTACCGGAAATTGTCGGCGGAGGATACCACCACCGGTAAAGCCGGTCCCCAACCTGCCACCACATTTTTGCCAGGCGCGATCTCCGCCACCACGATTTCAAGCGGCCCCAAAGTCCTTGTGGTTTCCGCCCCCGGGGTGGTGGGATGGAAATAGACTGTTTCGGGTATGGATTCATCCTAGCGCCTTCAGACTTCCATTGGTATAGTGCATCTCGGTTAATACTCAAGAGAAACACCGCCGGGAGGACCGGCGGATTCCAGTTCGGTGACGAGCCGTTGAAGGACTGTCCTCGCGGAGAATATTGGGTACACGGCGGGCATCCGTCGCACGCCGCTGCCGGAGGATTGGCGTACCCACGCGATATGTTTGATGACGCCGTCCACATCGCCGTGGCGAATGGAAGTGCAGGCCTGTCCGCTGTTCACAGCCTCGATGATTTCCGAGAGATGGCTCGGATGCGGACCGATATACAGCACCGGCGCACCCACATTAAGGACATTGTATATTTTGCAGGGATGTACCAAGCCGACGAAACTGTTGCCCATCACGACAACATGAGTGTCCGCCGCTGACAACGACGCCGCAAGCCGGTTCAACGGTTGGTACGGCAGGCACAAAACGCTGGCGTGCCTGCCGACCTCCGCCCAACGCTGCATACGTTTGAATTCACTCCCGCCTCCGACGAAACAAAAGATGATGGAGGCATCAGCCTGCAATTTTTCCGCCGCGCGCATTAATGTGTCGAGCGGATGCACCGGGCTATGGTTGCCGGAATACATCACGACAAATTTATCCTGCAAACCGTGCGCCTTGCGGAATTGTTCACGGCCGGTCACGTCAAAACGCACCTCGTTGTCGTGCGACCATGGCGGAATGACGGTAATTTTTTCCGGGGCAATTCCCTTGGCCATAATACGGTCGCGCATGAACCGGTCCAATGCGATGATTCGATCCGCCCGGCGCAAACTGAACCGCGACATTCGCTCCAGCATCCTTCCCACGGGCGATTCGGCACGCAGCCAGCCTGCCGCCACCGCCTCGTCCGGATTCAAATCCATGACCCAATAACAAAACCGCGCCCGCCACAATTTCGCCCGCCACGCGCCGATGAAGGAGATGAGCGGCGGTGTCGTCAATGCCACGACCACATCGTGTCGCGGCAAAAATAAGAGCCGCGCACAACTGGAAAAAATGAAGCTGGCAAAATCCGTCGCGCGCCGCCATCTGGCCTGTTTACCAAAGCCGGTGGAAAACACCCGGAAGATGCGCACGCCGCGCCAGTTTTCCCGGGCGGGAAATAATTTATTAGGATCGTCATACGCCCGTCGTCCGGTGACTACAATAACTTCGTGTCCGCGTTCCGCCAGTGCCGCGGCCAGTTCACTCAAATGTTGCGCCGTGGAGGCGACGTCCGGGTAAAACACCTGGTTGAGCAGAAGAATTTTCAAAAAAAATCAGAGGCACATCAAATCTCAGCCATCAATTAAATGGGACACACTCCATACCGCAGCCAATAGCCGAGCAACTTTACATACTCGGCTTTAATATCGCCGCTGATACCTTTGGGGTGCCACTGTGTGCGCGAATAGGCAAAATAAGATGGGCGCGAATAAAATTTGATGTCTGGAGCGTAGTGCTCAAAACACATCAGCGCCCGCCGCGAATGATACCAACTCGTTACGATGATGACGCGGTGTGCGCCCATCTGCCGGAGCAAGGGGATGGAAAATTCTGCGTTCTCCCGCGTTGTGTGCGATTGGCTTTCCAGCATGATGGCCGCCTCGGGCACACCGCCTTTCTCCAGAAATTCCTCATTCGATTCGTAGTCGCCAGAGCCGCTGACAAGAATTTTAGGCGCTTCGCCTTGCTTGAAAAGTTCTGCCGCACGCTGAGGACGTTCCAACCAGGCACCGCCCATAACAACCATCACGTCCGCCTTCACCGGGCCGCTGTCCACGGTCAGTACTTGCCGGGGAAAGAACCAGGCCGCCAGTCCCGCCAGAAGCAGCATCAGGAACAGAACCAGCATAATTTTCAGGATTTTACGCCGCCGCCCCATATACTCTCCACCCCTGTTTCTTAATTTCCACTTTCATCTTTCAGTTTTTCCAGCCGTCTTTCCCGGCTTCGTCGTCACAAACGGACCGAGGCACAGCACATCCATGTCCGTGCGCCCAAAGCAATCCACCGCCTGTTGCGGCGTGTCCACGATGGGTTCGTTTTCATTGAAACTCGTGTTGAGCACGACGGGCGTCCCGCTTTTTTGTGAAAAGGCTTTGATTAAATCGTAATAAAGCGCGTTTTGCGATTGCTTCACCGTATGCAACCGTCCCGTCGCGTCTTCGTGGCAGACCGCCGCAAGCACCGCGCGCTTGTCCGGTTTGATCTTCACGACGTGCATCATGAACGGACTCTCAATGTTCTGCTCAAAATAATTTCCTGTCTCCTCCGCGAGAATTGTAGGCGCAAAGGGACGGAACGCCTCCCGTCGTTTGATTTTTCGGTTAATCAAATCCTTCATGCCCGGCCAGCCGGGATGCGCGAGAATGGAGCGGTTGCCCAACGCGCGCGGCCCCCATTCACTGCGGCCTTGGTACCAGCCGGTGACATGGCCGGAACTCAAATGCGCCGCCGCGCGTTCCAATAATTTTGCACGGTCAAATTTTTCAAACTTCAAGTTGACCTTGCGCAAGGCGTCTTCCATTTCGCTTTCCGGATGCTCCGGCCCCCAATACGCATGTTCCATGCTCACTGCTCTCTGCTTTCCCAAAACCGCGTTCCAGACATAAAGCGCCGCACCAATGGCTGTCCCATCATCCGATGCGGCGCATTGAATATAGCTTTTACGAAACGGTGTCTCGCGCAGGATGCGCGAGTTGCAGACCCCGTTGAGCGCGCAGCCGCCCGCCGTGACCAGGTTTTCCACCGGCACAGGCAGATGCCGTTCCAGCGCGGCGAGACAGCCCAAAACAACTTCCTCAAAATGCGCCTGACAGGAGGCCGCGATGTCCTTGTCCCTTTGCGAAAATTCCGCGCCGCGCTTTCTCGGCTCTCCAAGCTTGCAGGCCAGTTCCTCCGTATACAACGGCGGCAGAATGATCTCGCCTTTGTCATCCACGCATTCCTCAAGATTTTTCCCCAGTGGACGGAAATATTTTCGGTTCAGCCGGAACTGTCCGCAACCGTCCACGTCCAGCAACTTCCGCATTAAATCCAGATGGGTTGGCCGGCCATAGGCCGAAAGTCCCATGACCTTGTATTCCTCGCCAAACTTATCGAACCCGATGAACTGGCACAGCGCTGTGTAAAAGAACCCCAGCGAGTGCGGCACATGGACCCGGTCCAGGATTTCAATCCGGTTCCCGCGACAGTGCGCAAACATCGCCGAGGTGAAATCGCCCGAACCATCGTAGGAAAACCCCACCGCCTCATCAAAATCGCTCGCGTAGTAAGAACTGGCGATGTGGGCGAGATGATGCTCGACGCGGATGATTTTGAACCGGCAATGCGCTTCGTTCACGCCGCACGCATCGGCAATGAGTTTGCTGAACCCGCGCATTTGAGAGCGGCGCTGAAAATGCGTCAGGACCCCGCGCGCAGATTTGAATGACGACTTCAGGACATGGCTGGCTTTTGCTCCGAGATTCGCGTTGCTGTCATTACCGATGGTAATGTAATCCACGTCCTGAATGGTCGCTCCGGCCATGCGCAGCACTTCGCACAGAGCGCGTGCGGGAAAGCCGGCCACGTGCTTAAGACGTTGGCCGAGGCGTTCCTCGGCGACGGCGGCAACCAGTTTTCCGTCCTTCAAAACACAGGCGGCGGAATCCGGGTGAAAGGCGTTGAGGCCGACAATTAACATGGAAAACTGAATTCAGAAGGTAAAAGTCGGAAATGAATCGGAGCCTCCGCGACTTGGTTGTTACTATGGTTCACGCCATGCATCTGCCGCTTACCGCGTTGGATTCAACTTCTCCACAATCATGTTCAAGACACGAACCGATTCCCGCCCTTCCTCGGCGGGCACCGGCGACTCCGTTCCGTTAATGATGCTGTCGGCAAATCCATCAATAATGAAATCGTGGGTCGTGCGCAGGGAATTCGTGGCGTAACGGAGACCGCTCACGGCCACGCTTTTCAAAAGTTG
>JBEKBA010000108.1:0-8137 GCA_050015635.1 Verrucomicrobiota bacterium | reverse complement strand
TATTCCTTCCTGAACATGCAATTTGGAATGTGGAGCACCTTGATTGTCACCGGAAACCGTCTTACACAACTTTGGCCTACCGTGGCGACCAATGTCTTGAGCCTGTTGCTTTCGTTGGCGTTAGTTCACTTCACCACTTTGGGACTCGGCGCGCTGGTTTTGGGCCCGCTGCTGGCGGGGATCGTCTTCAATTATTGGTATTGGCCGCCGTTTGCGGCCAGAGGGATAGGCACGACCTTGTTCCATTTCATTTTCTTTGGCCCGTCAGTTAAAAACGAATCCTGTAAAACGCCGGTTTGACCTGCGTCAAAAGTCATGCCTTGTCTTTCACATCAACTTTTTATGCCGGCCTGGCAGCGGCATTGCAGTGGTGCTGCAGCCACTATGCAGAGTGCAGCGCTTCGAAGGGAACACGGATAAAAATGGGAAGGCATTCGTCGTGGACGCCGAAGCACCTTGCGGTGCGGCCACCTGTTCCCTACCCTGTCAAACTTGGTAAGGACGACTTCCACGTCGTCCCTGACTTGATTGAAAAATAAATGGGACGCGGTGGAACGCATCCCTACCATGAATCACGACCGCGGAGGGCGAGCAGAAAATTTTACCGCCAAGGCGGTCCTTGCGGACGGCCAATGCGCCTGACGGCGCCGGGGATAAGAGGATAGGGTTCAGGAAATGGGAACAAAAGACGGGAGCGCAGCGGTCCTGCAGCACCGCTGCCGAAGGGTTGCAGGTCCTCACGAACGGCCAACAAAAGCGTCCGGCGTGGACGCCGAACGCAGCGGGCGAGGACGCCCGCGCTCCCCCTACCATGAGGGATTGCACAAATAATATCACCTCTCCTCGCACCTTGCGGTGGGACACCACGGACGCCGCATCCATCGTCGCCAAGGCTATGACGGGACAAGGCGCGGCGTCCCTACCAATGAAACTGACCCACTACCCTGGAGGCTTTCCACTTGACAACTATTTTTTTGCCATTCAAACTGGTGCTCAAGATGTCAAATTCAATGTGCCGCCCGGTCTTAAACACAGACTTGTTTCCCAAAAGATTTGCACGCTTCAACGATTCGGACCCAATACCCGGAAAGAGCAACCGCTAAAATTGAAATACTCAAGGTCGTAACGAAGGGACATTTATGGGCGAAGGTCTCCGTCCTCCAGGTTGGATAGAAATTATGGCATACCGGTTACGGACGTGGCCGGCCATTCATCGCCCGGGCCGGTGGTTCCGCAGGACTTTGTGGAGGTCCATAGTTGAGGGTTTTTGGGAGTTCGCCCGGAATTTTTTCGCGAAGAACCCGCGCCTGGGTCCACCGGCGAAAACTTTCTCCGTGTATCAGGCGCTGCGCTGTGGCTGGCCCAGGCTCAACGGTCGCATCGTGCTCCATGATCAAGGCGTACCAAAGGTCACTGGCGATTCTTTGCTGGTAAAATGCGGTTTCGGACAACATTTCCAGCAACCCTGGCCCATATTCTGGAGCGAACACGCCAACGCCCGTTTGGTCTCGGAAAGCCTGGCGTATCTGATGCCGGACAAAGTGCTATGTCTCGAATCGGCTTACAATGAAAGCCGCTGGCGTTATGATCCCGCCAGCCGCTTTCTTCGATTGCCACCGCCCACCCGACTGGCCGGCAATTGGACGAGCATTGTTTCCAGAATGGTGCCGAATCGGGGGTTTTCCGTCTATGGCCACTGGCTGCATGATGCGCTGCCACGTCTGGCGCTGCTGTCGGAATTCCCTCCCGATACACGGATTATTGTGCCACCCGATCTAAAGCCATATCAGAAGGAAAGCCTGGAGATGCTGGGCGTGTGGGATCGTTGCCGTCCAAGTCCGGAAATTCATTTGGAAATTGAACGTTATTTTTTCAGTTCACCCGTCAGCATGATTGACTGCTACAATCCCTACGCAGTCAATTATATGCGAAAGGCGTTGCTCGCCAAAGGGGACAAAAATTATTCCGGCCCCAGAAAATTTTTCCTTCAACGAACCGCCAAACGGCGCCCGGTCGAAAACATGGCTGAAATTTGCGATTTTTTCCGCAGCAAAGGCTGGGCGGTCGTCAAAGACCTGGACCTGACATTTGCCGAAACCATCAAGCTGTTTTCGGAAGCCGAAGCCGTCTGTTCCAATATGGGCAGCAATATGTCCAACGTGCTTTTCTGCCCGCCCGGATGCCTGGTGATGCACCTCGTACCCGATGTTTTTCTGGACGGCTGGATTGACTGGATTGCCGAAGTCTGCAAACTGAACTATCATTTTTCCATTGTACCGTGTGGAGGCTTTAATACAACGAAGGTCAGCATAGACATCAAACACATTGAAGAATTCTTTGCCTCCGCCGGCGTCGCCTTTTAATCAACCAGGCATCCGAGTGATACTGACAGCATTCCCTTGCCGCGCAACCGCGCAACTTTGACCCGATACTTGAAGGCGCAGATCGAATGCAAATTCCCGCAAACGAACGGCAGGTTTTGAATCAAAGTCCGTCCAACAGGTCCAAAATTTTGGAATCCATGGTCGGGTCAAATTTTCTGGCAAACAAAGCAGGAGAAGATTCAAGTTTTTCGAAATCGGCAACTCCAAGGTTTCGTATCCCGTTCCGGTTCAGAATTTTCAATCGGAGATAATCCCGGGGCAGGCTGAAATTTTCAAAATAACGAATGCGTTCCCGGCTTATTTTTGATTCGCCCAAAAAGCTTATCAGGAGGGTTGGAAGAAACATTTCGTCTGGAACGTAGGTCCAGCGAAAGGCCATCAGGATCTTTGGATTTTTTTTCACGAAATCCAAAATTTTCATGATGGTGTCCCGTTTCAAGGTCCACCAGACGGAACCTACCTGGATCTTTTCGACAGGTATGGGAAAGCGGCGCGGCGGACAGGGAATGGTCCGGAAAAAAAATCCCGGAATGCTTTTTCTGTTTCTGGCCCAGTAAAATCTATTGATTCGCCGTATTCCGCCATACTTCCATTGTTCCTCCCGCAAGGGGATATGGCCGATAAAATTAGAGTCATTCCGCCGAAAAAAGGCATCGATATATTCCGCATTCTTGATCGGATAATCCTGACCACTCAATAATGTGAAATAGGAAGCGGCGGGAAAACGACGGACACCTTCATCCAGCAAGGATAAAATGGCTAAAACCGCCTCCCAACTTCCCCATTCACTGAAATGACGCTTTTCCGTCAAAAACACCCGGGAACGTCTGCCTTCTCCCAATTCCGCCAAAAAATTACCGGGGATCTTAACTTTACTATTTACGTGTATGACGATCCCTGAATCACCAGACAATAAACGTCGCGCCAACCGGCTGGCCTGTTCAAAATCCTTATGAACCATTATCAGATATACACAATTCATGACATCAATGGCACATAACGCATGACTTCGTTTTCCCGATACGGCACCGTGCCGATGAGTAATTTCCCTTTTGCATTCCAATGCCGCCACCAATGTTCCGCGAAGGCGCGCAGCGTCCGGGGTTCGCCGGTGCCGACATTTTCAATGATCGGCGTGCCCGGCTTCAAATCGGTCCGGGAAAGGGAGTTGACAAAAATTTCCGCCACTTGTTCCACGGGAATAAAATCCCGCACCTGTTCACCGGCGGTCATCGGAAAATCCTTCCCGGCCAATGCCGCTTTCCGGAGTAAAGGCCAGAAGCGTGATTCCAGTTCGCCTTCACCAAAAACCTGAAAGATTCTCAAGATAAGCATCTCCAGATTTTTTTCCCGGGCAAGGCCGGCCAGAGCAATTGAAGCGGCGGCCTTGGAAATCGGATAGGACTGCGCCGGCTCCAGGGGCGCGTTCACAGGAATGAAATCATAACGCTCGCCGGATTTTCCATATTCAAAGCATGAACCTGCCACGATGAATCGCCGCACCCCGGCCAAAATGGCTTTTTCAAACAGGCTGCACGATTCAAATACATTCCAACGCAAACATTCACCCAGCGTATCATAGGGAACATTGGCCGAATGTGCGGCCAGATGAACCAATATCTGCGAGCCCTGCAAATCCCCGACCGTTACTTCGGGCATCTCCCTTTCCAGCCACTGAGGCTGCGCCGGCAGTTTAATACGAGGTAAACCGCCCATGCGCTTGAGAGCAATCACTTCACGGCCGGAAGCCAGTGCCTGCGCCAGAAAATGGCTGCCAATGAATCCCGTGCCACCGGTGACAAAGATTTTCATCAGAATGGAGAGATGAAATCAGCCAAAGGCGGAAACGAACGGTCCCGATCCGACAGAATCGGGGTCTTGACCGGCCAGGAAAAACCAAAGCTGTCCCAGCGGATGCCGGAGTCATGCGCGGGAGCATGCACGGTGGATGTTTTATAAATCATGATCGTGTCGTCGTGGAGGGAAAGAAAGCCATGGGCGACTCCCCGGGGAACAAAAAACAAACAATGATTCGCGGCTGACAACTCGACACTGGCGGATTGGCCATGGCTGGAAGAGGTTTTGCGAAGATCCAGAACCACATCCAGCACCGCTCCCCGGATGCAATAAACGAGTTTTTCGTGATCATGGGGAGGGAGTTGAAAATGCATTCCGCGCACCACACCGCGACGTGAAGTGGAAAAATATTCCTCCCGCGGTTGAAAATTCATGCCCAAGGCGGCGAAGTCGGACTGATGAAATGTCTTCACGAAATTTCCCCGTCCGTCTTCAAAAACACGCGGTTCGATGACCCGCGCGCCAGGCAACGGTTCAGAATGAATTTTTATATGTGTTTCCATATTGGTGATAGATTCACGACAAAAATCCCACAGCATCCAGTTGTTGTTTCAACATTTCCAAATTGACACCAAACCGCCGGCACTCATTCGCGGGGTAAACCTGACAACTGTATTTCTTTATGCCAACGGCCTGAATTATCCAATCAAGAACGCCGTCAGTCCAATAATCGTGTGCCATCATCACCACGGCGCAGTCCGGACGGCAAAACAAGGTGTTGGTCAGGCCACTGCCGAATATACCGCAGACAGCTTCAGCTTCGGCGAAAAGGCGAATTTCCTGCGCGAAGGTGAGCTGACTTAAATCCATTACGCCCCAACCAAGTTTCAGAAAAAAACGCTCCAATTCCATATTGTTTTCCACATTTCGAGGAGCATTGGCGCGGGAAATATAGAATCGCCTGGGGCCGTGATAATCGGGGTCGGCTTTTTTAAGGAAAAAATCGCGCAGAAACCGCACGGCATACGGGCTGTGACAGACGACCATGGATGGCGGGGAACTGAAATAATAATTTTCCACTTGAAAATGTTTTTCAGGCGAGAAGCGGATGCGGTTGTCGGTTAGTCCCAGCATGGCCAGACTCTCGCGTTGGTAAGCCGCCAATTTGCCGGGAACAATAACTTTGGCATCGGCAGGAAATTCCGGCAGCAGCGCCAGTCGTGGCAGGGCATCCAGCAGCCAGTGCGAATGGTTGGGAACAGAATCATTCGGAACCCAGCGAGACACAAGGCTGGTCCAGTTTCCTTTCAAGATGACAGGCTCGGGAAGGCGAAAATAGCGGCAGGCTGGATCGCCGCGATAATTTCGATAGCCATACACCGACTCCAAACATAATTCCTTGTTGGGGGTCACTGTCGCCAGGCTGGAAGAGACCAGATTGATATTGTGATGACGACTCCAAAAAACCGGAAACGGCTGTTCAGTATGTTGCTGGTTGGTGCCATGGGCGAGCAGGCTGCCTTCACGAACGACAGGATAGCCCTGATCCTCCAAGACGATTCTCCCTTCAATTTTGGGATAGCCGCAACGAAGCGCCTGATACACGGAAAACATCCGGAACGGCGGGCCATTCCGGATGGAAGCGATGAAGGAGCAAAGCCGTGATTTCTTTTGAAGAGCTTCAGTCGGGTAAAGAGTGGACCAGGCCAGTGACGCGAACGACCGGTAAAACTCCCAAATGGCATCCTTAATTGCAGGAACAAGACAACGGCGACAACCCAGCGCCAGACGATAAATCCAGGGAATTGAGCGCAGTTTGTTCAAGACGTTCAGCATGAAAGAATTCAGCGGCGGGTGGTTTTGACAAAACCGTGAATAATTTCGACGATATAATCCAGCATTGACTTGGTTAATCCCGGATAAACACCGATAAAGATGGATTCGTTCATGATGCGGTCAGCGCCCGTGAGATTTCCAATCACCCGAAACGCGCCGGGCCGATCTTTACGCAACTGCACAAATGCCGGTTGACGAAGGAGATTGCCGCCGAACAGCATCCGGTTGCCGATTTTGGCCGCATCGAGCGCCCTGGCGAAATCCCGTCGTGAAAAGGGCGCCGTGGGACGAACGAGCATCATAAATCCAAACCACGAACACCGGGTGGAATGTCCGGAAGAGTCCCAGACAAAGCCATCCGGCGTCCATCCGGTTGCATGAGTTGGCAGCATGAATTCAAAAAATTCCCCGAGCGATGCCATGGCCGCGCGCAAATAATTCCAATTGTCGATCCGGGCTTGAACGAACTGCGGCAATTTTTTGAGTTGCTGGCGTCCAATTGCGGCCTGCGGATCAAGCGGTTTCATATTGTAACCGAGATGGCTGTAGATATATTTGTGGTCGTAACCTTCCGGCAGTTCCCCCAGTTGCCAGCCAAAACGTTTGTTGCAGGTATTGTCCCTGCCGCTGGCGCACCAGCAATCGCGCCCCCAATCACGGAAACTTTCCGCGAGCACCTTAAACTTCATATCGCGCACGACGTTGACCGCGCCGCCTTCGCCCATCGTCAGATGATGTGGTGGATAAAACGATTGCGTTGAAAGATCGCCGAAGGTACCGGTGAGTTGATGGTCATAACGGCAGCCGAGTGCGTCGCAATTGTCTTCAATCAGCCAGAGGTTGTGACGGCGGCAAAATGCCGTAACCGCAGACAGATTAAATGGATTGCCGAGCGCGTGCGCCATCATTACCGCCTTGGTTTTGCCCGGCACAAAAGCGTCTTCCAATTGTTCCACGCGCGCGTTTAGCGTGAGCGGATCGTTGTCAATGAAGACGGCCCTGCAACTGTTTTGAATAATTGGCGCGACGGTGGTTGGGAAACCGGCGGCGACCGTGATAATTTCATCGCCGGGTGTGACGCGGCGCTCTCCAAGAGTTGAACTGGTGAGCGCGGAAAAGGCAAGCAAGTTCGCGGAAGAACCGGAGTTGACCAGGATGGACTTTTTGACGCCGAGAAAAGCCGCCAGCTCATTTTCAAATGCGTCGCCCTCCGGCCCCAACGTCAGCCAGAAGTCGAGCGTCGCACTTACCGCAGCGGCAACTTCTTCTTCAGTAAAAACCCGGCCGGCATAAGGAATGATTGTCTTTCCTGGAATAAATGAAACAGTTTTGTCCCCTTCAAAAGCAGGCCGATTGTTTTGATGCGTCAGTTTGCTGTATTCACGCGTCAGGCGAAGAATTTCCGCTTTGATTTCGGCAGAGGTTTGCATGAGTCAACTAAAAGCCCATGGAATTTTCAATTTCCGCGCTGCCGCGCAGTATTTCCGAATTTGAGAGGTGGTTAGTTTTTGGAACATCGCCGGAGCGGATTTTTTTCCGGCCCGCCGATACCAATGCATCGTAAATTCAATGGCCGAAGAAAAATTCCAAACCGGCGACCACCCGAGAAGAGCACTGGCTTTATCGGTGCCAAGTTGAAGCAATTTCGCTTCATGCGCCGCTTTGGCATCCGACTTGTCTTTCCATTTTCCAGGCCAATATTTTAACACTTCGGTCACTAATTCCTTGACCGTGCGATTGGATTCATGCGCCGGGCCAAAATTGAAAGCAGAAGCGAGTTGCCGGTTGCCGGTGGCCGGTTGGGCGAGACAAGCGGCGAGCCTGAGATAACCGCTCAACGGTTCCAGCACGTGCTGCCACGGACGCGTGGAATCCGGATTGCGCACAAGGATGGATTGATTTTTCTGCAACGCACGAATGCAATCGGGCACGATACGATGCTTTGCCCAATCGCCGCCACCGATGACATTCCCCGCGCGGGCGCTGGCAATTTTCACCGGATGATTATTGAAGAAGGAGCGTCGCCACGCGGCGATGGCGATTTCCGCCGCCGCCTTGCTGGAACTGTAAGGATCGTATCCGCCGAGCGGATCCTCTTCGCGATAGCCGTAGAGCCATTC
>JBEKBA010000107.1:0-8291 GCA_050015635.1 Verrucomicrobiota bacterium | reverse complement strand
CGGCACGCCCGGTCGTGCGACCATCCAAACCGTCCACTTCGGTTCGGTTTTTGCACGCCGCGTGTGGCGCGACCTCCCGGCCGCGACAACCCGCCACGAATTTCTTTTGGTGATAGGCTTTGCCCCCAAGTGCTTTCTGGATATTCATGCTTTTTTATCAATGCCGTTCCCACAATCAGCCGGAAAATTGAACCACGGTGATTGCCACCGCCTGACCTCGTTACACCCTTATGCTGTGATAAACGCTTCCAGAGTGTTGTTCGGGAACCGGGTGCAAGGGCATGTGCTCCAACGCGCACAATTCGTGGGCCGCTTCCGGTGTCCGTCCTTTGTTCGCCAATTTCTCGGAAAAAATATACTCCGCGCTGAGGCCATTCCATTTTTCCTGAGCAATCGCTCAGTTTACGGCATCCGCCTATAAGTTTTTCAAGCTGATCTAACAGCGCATAAAACCGCTTTAAATCTGCGCTACGATCCACCAATGTCATAGCGTTTTTATAGTTAATATGGCCATAAAGACGTTATAATCTGAGAGAATTTAGTAAGCTAATCTTTTCCGATGGCACCCCATACCTTTTTTGATGGACACACTAAAGTCCCAAACCCGCGTGAACCTACGCGGGAAATTGCACCGCGTCACGCCATTGCGCCACGTCCTCGACTTTTTCCCGCTGGTAAATTTGGTGAATCAAATCGGAAGAATGATTCACCAGCCGTATCGCTGCTTCACGCGGCACACCGGCACTTCGAGCAGAATTCGCGCGGCGCGGGCAGGCAGATTTGCAGAAGCGGAAGTCTTGATGCCATTATTCGACATCGGCTGTCACCACATTGAGAATTTTCGTTTCGCGGCGTTGCAGAAGGCGGCCGAGCGGTGCGAGTGTTTGCCAATACAAAAACGCCACGAGCGCGGCAAGCACAACGGAGAGGAGCAGATTAACCGGCACCGCGGGCGGCCAACCGGCTTTCTGCCATAGTAATTCCGCCAGCGGCGGCACGAGTACGGGGGTCATTATCACGGGAAAAAGCATCTGGCACAAAACGATTGCCAGCATTATCAAACCCGGCAATTTGGTCGCCTTCAGCGATCCGGGTTGGATGCGGTAAGGCATGAGGATGGCGAGCACGTTGCCCCCAAGTCCCGCAAGCAGCAACATGGTCATAAGTTGGAACAGGCCGGCCAGAATGATTAGTGGCGACAGGCGCAGCCATACCGAAGTCAACGTGAGCAGGAGCAGGCTGAACCCGGTACCGACGGGAAGGCCCGCGAGATTCTTGCCGAGCAGGATGAGCCGTCGGTCCGCCGGTGAAAGTATCAGGGCGCGGAAGCCGTCCCGGTCGAAACCGAACGGGTTGGCTAAAAATTGAACCAGTCCGAAAAGCGAAAAGGCCATCACGCCGATGATAATGAACGGCTTGATGGTATCAGACAGGTTGGGTGCAGAACGGAGGAAAACCGTCCCACCGAGGATTAGGGTGATAATAAACGAAGTTGCCCATGCCATCTTCACTTCCGGCGCGCGAAGCATCGAACGAAATGTGGCCAATGCGAGCGCTGCAGCCTGTTCTGGAACGGCTGGAATACGCAGTTCGAGAAAATGAGCGCCGGTTTTGGTCGGGGGAGTGGTTGAAACGCCGGATGGGTTAACCTGAGCCCGGGCCTTGCCACCCGTCCCGCCCGAATAAAACCGCATGGTGCCGCGATACGCGCGACGCAAACCCAGCGCACCAAGGGCAAAGCAACCGAGCGTGCCAGACAAAGCGGGCCACGCATTTCCCTCTGCGAGCCTCTGCGCGCCCAGCGATACCCAAAATGGCGGAATAAATTTCCGCGCAGCGAGCAACTGGTCAAACAATTGCCGGTTATTGGTTTTGTGCGCCGAAGAACCGTCATGGCGTTTGACGACATTGAAGTAAAGGTTGGGCGCCTGGGCGGTCAGAATAAATGCAAGCGAGATGCCCATGATAATCGTGCGGCGCCGGCGCGGGTTGTTCATCATCGCTGCCAGCCACCCGCGCAAACAATATGTCCACGCGGTGATCATGAAGACCATGCCTAATGCGAGTGGCAAAAGCAGCAGCATTGCCGGCCCGCGCGCGATTACCAGACCCATGGCCAAGCCAGTCATCGCAGGCACCATGATAATGATGCTCAAGACCAGATGTGAGGCCAGATAGTTGACGACAAATAGCTGACCCAGCGCAACCGGCAGGTGCATGAGGCGTTGAAGGTCAATGGTCTCCGAACGTTGAAGTTCGATGAGCAAGCCAATCATCCAGAAGAATAGAAAGACGACCGTGACCCCGAGCCATATTCCCATTATCATGGCTGGCGATGCCTGCCCCAGACCCAATGCCGCGCCAACCAAAGCGCCGACAAAACTTAAACCGCCCAGCACGAACGCACTGACGCCGACAACCACGGCAATGATTGCACCCAGCCCACCGTTACGCGCCCACTGATTGCGTGTGAGCCGCCAGCGAAGCCAAAGGATCGTCTTGAGTTGCTCCCTATTCATTCAGCTTTCCAGCCAGCTTAATTTTTGAGGTTCACGTTCACTGCTGCCAACGACGGCGATGAACTTGTCTTCCAGCGAGCCGTCACGCCGTAATTCCTCCATCGTGCCCTGATGAACAAGTTGCCCGTGCGCAATGATGCCGATGTCCGTGCAAAGTTTTTCCACAATCTCCAGCACATGCGACGTGAGAAAAACCGTAGCGCCCCGGCTCACACACTGCCTGAGGGTGTCGCGCAATATCCGCGATGCGACCGCGTCAACCCCCTCGAAAGGTTCATCAAGAAACAATAAATCGGGATTGGGAATCAGCGCGGCGGCCAGCGCGAGCTTCTTCTTCATACCGTGTGAAAATTCAAGCGTGAGTTTTTTCACTTCATGATCCAGTTCCATCATGGCGAGCAATTCATCGCAACGCTGGCGGATGGTTTCGCGCGGCAGAAGATACATGCGGCCGATGAAAGTGAGGTATTCGCGCGCGGTCAGGTTGTCGAACAATGCGAGGTTCTCCGGCACCACGCCGATGCGGCGCTTGATTTCAAGCGCGCGGTGCGGGTCGCTCACGTCCACGTCCAAAATACGAATGGTGCCCGAACTTGGCGCGAGCAGGCCGGTAAGCATTTTGATGGTCGTGGATTTGCCCGCACCATTGGGGCCAAGGAAACCGTAGAAGCAACCGCCTTCAACGCGGAGGGTAAGCTGGTTCACCGCACGAAACTTCCCAAAATCACGCGTCAAGTCGGAGGTTTCAATCGCAATATTCATGGAGTTTCAACGCGCGAGAAATTATAGGGCACGCCTTGCGTTGGCAAGACGTGCCGCGAAAATGAAACCGTTGCCCTTTCGGACTGAATTTATTTGGTTTTCTTTGAAGGAATTTTCGTGTGAATGTAATGAATACGAAGTATTCGCCGGGGTATTTACGGCATCAAAAACGAGAAAATTGAACCGCCACAATTCCGGCGAAAGGCGCGGTTCTGGTGAGAAATGCCGGGAATCCGTGCGTATAAACGCCGGCACGCCGGATTCACGGACTGGATTGTTCAGCACGATTTGGCGGAGCGAAATAATAAAATCCAATACTTATGCGGCCATTTTCCGTTCATTTCGCTGCATTTGCAGTCGTATTTTTCGCTCTTACCACCGTTTTGCCGGTTGCCCGCAGCGCGTCCACGCATCTCGTCGAGCAACCTCCGGCGCAAATCACCAACGTTGCGCCGGGCGTATTCCTCGTTGATTTTGGGCGCGTTGCATTTGGCAACTTGCTCCTTGAACCGGTGTCAAATGCCAGCAACACCATTACGGTTCATTTTGGCGAAGCCTTGACCAACGGGCGAGTCAACCGCCAGCCGCCCGGTTCCGTCCGCTACGCGCAAACAAAGATTTCGCTCAACGGAACCAACCCGATCATCGTTGCGCCCGCTGCAGACAAGCGCAACACCACCCCGCCCGCCGTGCTCACGCCCGCCGAATGGGGCGTCGTGCTGCCGTTTCGCTGGGTTGAAATCGAAGGATGGCCCGGCGAGCTGCGACGGGAACAGGTGCGACGACGCGCAGCATTCGCCAGCACATGGGACGACAACGCGGCGGCATTTCACTCGTCCGATGAAATGTTGAATCGAATCTGGGAACTGTGCCGTTACTCGATCAAAGCGACGACGTTTGCCGGCGTTTATATTGACGGCGACCGCGAGCGCATTTCGTATGAGGCTGACGCTTATCTCAACCAGTTGAGCCATTATGCCAGTGATCCCGACCCGCAAATGGCGCGCGACACTTTTGACCGGCTGATGAAATTCCCCACGTGGCCGACCGAGTGGGCGCCGCACATGGTTTTCATTGCTTATGCCGATTGGATGCAGACCGGCGACACCAACTGGCTGGCTTCCCGCTACGAAGCGCTGAAATCAAAACTGCTGCTCGAACGCGCCGGGCCGGACGGCCTCATCGTCAGCACGGCGGCGCAAATCAAACGCGGCGACATCGTTGACTGGCCTGTGGCCGAACGCGACGGCTATGTATTCACCTCCGTCAACACGGTGGTGAATGCGTTTCACCTGCGCGCGCTCGCGCTTATGACAGACCTCGCCCGCGCGTTGAACAACAAAAAGGACGCCGAGGAATTTGCCAATCGCGAACGAACCACGCGCGCGGCGTTCCAACAAAAACTTTTTGATCCAACCCGCAAACTTTATCGCGACGGCGAAGGCACGGAGCACGCTTCGCTGCACGCGAATCTTTTTCCACTCGCTTTTGGCCTGGTACCCGCCGGGCAGCGGGAGTACATCACATCCTGGTTAAGCGAACGGGGAATGGTTTGCTCGGTCTATGCCGCGCAATATCTGTTGGACGGCTTGTTTGAAAATGACGGCGACACAACCGCGCTCGCGCTGATCACGGCGCCAACCGACCACAGTTGGCGGCACATGGTGGAAAGCGGCACAACCATTACCTGGGAAGCCTGGGATCAGCGTTACAAGCCAAACCAGGATTGGAACCACGCATGGGGCGCAGCACCGGCCAATCTCCTTTCCCGTTACGTCCTTGGCGCACAACCGCTCACACCGGGCTGGAGTCGGGCAAAGATTCGTCCGCATACCGGTGGACTGGCTTTTGCCGAAGGAAAAATTCCAACGCCGCGTGGTGCAATAACAGTGCAATGGAAACGCGGCGAGACGTTCAAATTATTGCTCACACTTCCGCCAAACATGACCGCCCAGGTGGAAGTTCCGGCAGTCAAAAATTCGCGCGGCGTGTTTCTCGGCGGCAGACCAGCCCCTGCGCATCGCGAAGGCGGGTGGTGGGTTCTCGACGGGGAAATTTCCGGCGCGGCGACGCTCGAAGTGAGATGAATACCCTGGCGAGTTTAACCGGGTTCAAATTTCAATCTCAAAACCGATGGTGTAGTTACCACCGTCTGTAGTGTTCGCTTTCCACCACAACTACCGCCTGTAAAATCCTAGTAAATGATGGCGTAAAGTGTGCGATCGGCATCGCTGATGGCCCATAGGCTCAAAGGGTCCACCGATTGCGGGAATTTTATGAATCGCGCGCTGCCGTCCGCCATGGCGTAATTGGAGCCGCCGGTGCTGCCGGCACCGTTGGTTTGGCTGCTGGTATTGCCATTATTATCGTGGCGGCCTTGCTCGACAATGCCGGTGAAATCGTTGCCGCCGTTTTCCAGCAAATCCATGTAGAAGTCGCCGGCGTCGTGACGCTTTTCCCCAAGCACAACCGTGCCGGAAGGATACACAATAACATTTTCCTTCAAGCCGGTGTTGGCGGTGAGCATGTCCGATTCCAACGTTCCCCAATCGGTCGTGCCGAATTGTCCGGCAAAATAATCGTTCCAGCCATTGATGATATAGCTGCGCGGTGCGGCGTCGGCCACATTGTTTGACGGTGATGAACCGACGGTTGCGGGGTTTGACAGAACGGCTACGTCGGTGGGACAAAGCAGCACGTTCAAGTTTTTGCCGTAGTTGTCGTAAAACTGATACGTCCAGCGGTTGATGCTACTGCGCGGCGGATAGGCACCTTGATTGTCACTGACATACATTTGGGAAGCGAGGCTCAGTTGCCGAAGATTATTCAGGCACGCGATGCGGCGGCCGGATTCCTTGGCACGCGCCAGCGCGGGCAGCAACATCGCCGCCAGAATCGCGATGATGGCAATGACCACGAGTAATTCGATCAACGTGAACGCAAGGTGTTCTTTGCTGGCCAATTGCTTTTGCAATGTTATTTTCATAACCGTTCAACCCATCGGCGCGTCTGGTTAAAATTAAACGCGCGTGCGCCCGCTGGTTTAACCAATTTTATGGAACGAAAACAATGGATTCTCGTCGTCATCGCGTTTTTGCTCGCAGGCATTTATGTTGTTTATTTCACTGACTGGTTCCGGCACAAAAGCATTCAAATACATTACACCAGCCGACCCATGCCGTCACGGATTCCGCGCGGCGCGGCCAGTCCGATGGTCATGTTTGGCTTCGACAAAAATTTTCGTCTTACCGAAGTCAAAGTCGTTTTGCTCGCGGAATGGCAGACCAACCGGGATACGCCGCCCGTCTGGCATTTGATTTCAGATTCAAAATCCGCTCCGGTTGAACGCTTCATTTACGGCCAAAACATCCGCGGCATGAAACCCGCCATCCCAGGCGCACAAGCCGAACTGCTGGAATCGAACCTGACTTACCGCATCTTCGTGCAAGCCGGGTCGCTCAAAGGTCAGCGCGATTTTCAAATCGGCGTCCATCCTTCGGGCGAACAACAGCCACCCGGTCAGACGCCAATGCAATAAATGAAGTTACGCCCGCGCTTCGATTTTCCTTCCCGCAAAATGGCACGACGCAAAACTGTCCTTTGAAACTTCGCGCAAAACTGGAATTTCTGTTTTGCATTTCTCCTCCGCAATCGGACAACGCGGATGAAACGGACAGCCGCCCGGTGGATGGATCGGCGATGGCACATCGCCCGGCAGAACGATGCGCCGACGTTTCGTTTCAGGATCAACTTCCGGCACGGCGGAAATCAGCGCCTGCGTGTAAGGATGCTGCGGGTCGCGAATCAAGGTTTTCGCCGCCGCCGCTTCCACAATTTTGCCGAGATACATCACGAGAACGCGATGGCTGATGTGCTCGACCACCGCCAAATCGTGCGCAATGAACAAGTAGGCGATGCCGTGTTCCTGCTGCAAATCCCGGAGTAAATTGATGATTTGCGCCTGAACCGAAACGTCCAGCGCGCTCACCGGCTCGTCGCAAATAATCAGTTCCGGCTCGACCGCCAGCGCGCGCGCGATGCCGATACGCTGACGTTGTCCGCCGGAAAATTCATGCGGATAACGCTGCGCGTAAACCGAATCGAGGCCGACATCCTTGAGCAATTCAAAAATTCTTTTCTGCCGCGCGGATTTGCTGTCGGTCAATTTATGGATGTCCAGCGCCTCGCCGACGATTTGCTCGACCGTCATGCGCGGATTGAGCGAGCCGTAAGGGTCCTGGAAAATCATCTGGAACTTGCGCCGCCGCGCACGTAATTCCGAACCGCTCATTTTCAAAATGTCCTCGCCATCGAGGGAAATTTGTCCCGCCGTAGGTTCGACAAGCCGCACGATGGCGCGACCAAGTGTCGTCTTGCCGCAGCCGCTTTCGCCGACGAGGCCAAGCGTTTCGCCCGGCGCGATGCTGAAGCTCACGTCGTCCACCGCCTTCACGAATTCGCGGACGCGGCTGAACATCCCGTGCTTCACGGGAAAATGCACCTTTAGATTTTTGACTTCGAGCAGGCTCATTTCAGATTTTGATTGGTTGTGAGGTCAGTTTAGAAAGGTCTTGGCCTTAAATCGTGTAAGTTCCATTTTTGCATCCAAAAGTATTTTGTGCGGTTCTTCTGGCATTTGTTTCTCTTAATTAATTTTCCAAAACGGACAGCGCACCCAGCGTCCGGATTCGACTTCGAACAGTTCAGGAATTTTTTCCGAACATTCCGGCTTGGCAATCGGGCAGCGCGGGGCAAAACGGCAGCCGGGCGGGAAATTGCCGATGCGCGGGACGTTGCCGGGAATGGCGGAGAGGCGGTCGGCTTCACCGTGCAGTTTAGGCACGGAATTCATCAGCGCGCGGGTGTAGGGATGCAGCGGGTGGCGCAGAAGTTCGCGCGCGGGCGACAGCTCGACAATCTGCCCGGCATACATCACGGCCACGCGGTCGGCCATGTCGCCGACGATGCCGAGGTTGTGCGTGATAAGCAGAATCGCCATGCCGAGCCGTT
>JBEKBA010000106.1:0-8413 GCA_050015635.1 Verrucomicrobiota bacterium | reverse complement strand
GCCGTTACGCTACCCAAGCCCTATACCGTTGACGAATTGTTGGGAACGGTGAAAGAAGTTTTGCACGCGACCAGCGATGTCCGCACGGACATTGCGCCGCCGCCAAACCCGCAATGCCAGCCATCAATCAATTCAAGCCGCTGCTGACGCCGGATCAACTCACGGTTTTGGAAGATCTGATGAACCCATGGCGCGAACATCCCATTGTGATTCACGTTCAAAAAACACAAATTTAGGTCATGAATGAAAAAGACCAAAAATCAGGTGATTACCTTTCCGCAGGACGACTGCCGGAAATAGGCCAGCCGTATTGGGTTCAATGTAAAAGTTTCAGGTGCATGGCGGTTCTTGACAAAAAGGGCAAATGGAAATCTTTCTCCACCGACGAGGAATTACCGGACGTTATCAATGTTTTTGTCACTTAATGAATCAATCCGGGTGACCACTTCTTCCAGACCCAAACGCGGTCTGAAATTCCGGCTTCCATCGCCGGTGTGGACGGTCACCACTACCTTCAATTTGATACAACGCCAGTATTCTTAGACACGAATTAACACGGAAAGGGTTTAACCGCCAAGACGCCAAGGCAACGTGACGGTCCTTGCGGACGGCCACCACTTGTGGTGAACCAAGATGATGAAAACAAAAAATGACCGGCGATGGTCACGGATATGAAAATCGAATCCAAACAATTCCGCGTTTGTGAAGGCGAAAAGGTCAAACTCAAAAAGTGGCCGACGAAGATAAAGCCGTTTTACAAATCGAAGGAGGATTACAAAACCATCCTCGAAACGCACATCCAGGAATTGAGCGCGCGGCAAAGTCTGCTCTACGCCGACAATCGCCATTCGTTACTGTTGATTTTTCAGGCAATGGACGCCGCAGGCAAGGACGGCGCGATCAAGCACGTCATGTCCGGCGTCAATCCGCAAGGCTGCCAGGTTTTCAGTTTCAAACAACCGAGTGCCGAAGAACTGGGACACGATTTTTTGTGGCGCACGACACGCTGCCTGCCGGAACACGGACACATCGGCATTTTCAACCGTTCCTATTACGAGGAAGTCCTGGTCGTGCGCGTGCATCCCGAAATTTTGCGCGCGCAGGAACTGCCGGAAGAATTGATCCGTGACAAAAATTTCTGGGAACACCGTTACCGTTCCATCAACGACCTTGAAAAACATCTGCGTCGCAACGGCACGCTCGTCGTCAAATTTTTCCTGCATTTGTCCAGGGAAGAACAGTGGCGGCGGTTTCTTGAACGCATTGATGACCCGGAAAAGAACTGGAAGTTCAGCCAGTCGGATCTTGCGGAACGGAATCGCTGGAAGGATTACATGAAAGCGTATGAAGACTGCTTGAGCGCGATGAACACCGACCATGCGCCGTGGCATGTCGTTCCCGCCGACGACAAGGAAAATGCCCGGCTTATCATTTCGCGAATCGTGCTAAATAATTTGAAATCGTTGAAGATGAATTATCCTGAAATCAGCAAGGCGCGCCGCAAGGAACTGCAGGCGATCCGCAAATCGCTCGCAAAATAAAAGCAGCATGACGGTGCTTGCGCACGGCCACCACGGACATCGCAACGCGATGTCCCTACCGACAATATCAGACACGAATTAACCCGGATGGACACGGATGCCCCTTGCGGGGCGGCCAATGCGCCTGACGGCGCGGGGATGGGAAAAAGAAAAACAGACACGAATTATAGCCTATTCATCCAATTTCACTCAAACGAGCTTTTTGCCGCAGGCAATACAGATGGGGTTGATGGTCCAGATGGAGCTGGTGGTTGTCCACGGAGAGTTTTTACTTCTTCCGGTGTCACTTCAAGTCCGGAGTTTCCGAATGAATTGTAAACGAACGTCAGAACATACGCGATATCCTGGTCGGTGAGCGGGAACGAGGGCATGCTGTTGTTAAATTTCAGCCCATTCACCACCACTTCCCCCTGCCGGCCATAGATTACGGTTTTTATCGCCCTGTCTTTGTCGGCATTTAGAAAATCTGATCCTGCCAAAGGCGGGAACACATTCGGGAGTCCCTGTCCCGTGGGCTGATGACAGGCCGCGCAAATGGAAGTAAACAGTCGCCTGCCAAGTTCGATCCGTTCGACCTCCGATTTAGCGGCACCGGGCGGCGGCGGCACACCACGAGGCGCCCCGTCCTCCACCCAATTCCGGATCAGCAACCGTTCCTCATCAGTAAGCGCAAGTGATTCAGGGCTGTTGGCAACCGGCATTGCCTCTTTGTAATATGTTCCTTTCCAACTGTCCCATACTCGTCTTCTTATCTCCCAACGGTCGGTGTAAGCGGTTTTATAGTTCAGCCAGTTGTAAACAAACCGGGACTGCTGGTTGTGGCATCTGGAGCAATTCCCCATAAAGATCGGTTGAATATCGCCGAGGTAAGTGGGGCTTTGACTTGTCGAGGCTGATGCAACGGCTCCGTCTGCGTTCGCCGGTGATGAAATTAAATTCTGCGCCGAAGCCCCGGCGAATACCATGCATCCGAGTGCCGCCAGTATACACGGCCAAAGCAATCGCATCCGCCGCTTGTTCAGAAATAGTAATGTATGCATGGCTGCTTTCTTTGTTTCAATAATCAATCTCAACTTTCATCGGTGTTTTAAAATCCAAGGGAAAGCTGAAGAATCAGTTGATTGGGCGGGAGCGCCGCCGGGCCGTGACTGTTCAGGGCTTCGTAATCACCCTCGAACAGCAGCGTGTTCGTGATATAATAGATAAAACCCGCGCTGTATCTCTCGGTTATGGTTCCAAGCCCGTCAATCAGGGAGTCGTAGCGCCCCACGAGCTCCAAGTTGTTGATTCCCGGCAGCTCCAGATTCAATCCGGCCAGTTTGTAGCTGACCTGCGCATACCACCCTTGCTGACGGATGAGACCAAGATCGTCGCTTCCGTAACAGGTCAGGATATACTCACTCTTGGCCTCAAAGTTAGCCCCCAGATGCAAGGCAGCGTCAAGCACACCCGCCGACCAGAGATGATTCCCCGCGTCGTCCCATTCACCCGATTGGCCGGAGATTCCAAGTTCCAGATCGTAATGGGGTTTAAATGGCAAAAATATACCCAGGCGCGCACCCCCGGACGGATCGGCGTGCAGATTCGCCACCACGCCGTCGGATCTGAGACCCACATTCCCGCCCAAATCAAGCGCGCCGGCATCGCCGGTTCCGTCCGCCGAACCCGGCCCGTTCACTCCATACACCGAATAGTTGATGAACTTGCCGGCGTCCCCGACGGGAATCGCCCCGCGCAACTCCGCTCCCACTCCGCTTTCTGGAATAAGAGCATCGCACGCCAGCGGATCATCGGGAAACTTGTTCAACCATCCCGCACCCCGCTCGTTATAAGTCCCGAGCGGCAGCAACAGTTCTCCCACGCATAATGTCATGTAATCATTCATCACATAATCCAACTGGGCAAAACTCATATTGAAGGTGGTGGTGTAACCGGGGCTGCCGGGCGCGTTATTCTGGAGCGTGGTATCGAAGCCGGCCTCGAACAAAATGTTGTCTCCGGCCCGATACAAAAAAATGGGCGCAAAATCGGCCATCAAAAATGTCCCGTGTTGACCAGCCGTCTTCGCGTATTGAAATTCCGCGTCGCCCAGCATCATGAAGTTATGGTTGACGGTGGCCTCGTCGATTGGCACCCGCGGCAGCGGCTGCGCCTGCGCCGCCGCGACAATTTTCTGTTCCGTGTTTGTGGCCATTTGTTGTGTTTCGGCCAGCTTCTCCTGGAGTTGCTGGAGCAGTTCCATGTCGTTCTGATGCGTTTGCTGGTCGACTATGTTCGTTTGCTCCAATGTCTGGACCTTATCGCTCAATTTTTGCACCGTCTCCTGCAAAGCCTTAAAGTCAGCATCGCTCACCTCGGCCGACGCGCGCGGTGGAAGCGCCATCCACATGGCGCAGCCCGCAGTCATCAGTCCAAACATCAAGCGGCGCGTTTTCATCGTCTTTTTCATTCGTTGTTCAAGTGATTGCCGGGCCGCTCAACGACCGCTGTTATCCTGGAGGTATTGCAAAATCAATTTTGCCTGGGTCACGGGGATGTTTGCGCGCACTTGCATGTGGAGCATGATAGTTTTCCATTGCGCTCCCGTGCGCTCGGTTGGATAACGCTCCTGATGGCACCGGTTGCAATGTATCGAGTAAAGCTCTGCCCCGGTGAGTTGTATTTTAACCACAACCTGATTTGTATCCGGCGAACTGGCTTTCAGTTCCACGGAATTGGTTTGCAAAGGTACAGAATTAGTTTGCGGCGGCAGCGCAACGGAGGTCGGATCAGCGGAACAAAGAGTTGATGCCAGCCCGCCAATCACCATGGTAGCGATCACGGCGGCGAAAGTTGTTTGAATCAGCGCTCTCGTCTGTTTGGATTTTTTCATATTGCTTCGGGTTTATTTGCACAAAAAGGCACGCGATTACCATGGGGTGTTCACCCCATATACGTTTTGCGTGAATGCGACTATGCTCATTGTTCTTTTTTCTGGAACGATGACTTTTTGAGATGCTGATTTTTATTTACTGCTTGCCATGCTATTTTGAAGGTCGGGTATGCGCTCTCCCTTTCTTGTCATTAACCAACCTTTTATTGTTGTATCCACTCCTCGACCAACCGATCCGAATTATACGGGAAAGAGCTTGAGGATAATTGAAGCGGGATGGTTTGGCCGCCGGTTCGGGCTGCGACCAGTTGCCCGGTGTTTGGAATGGTAATTGCTCTTCGGGGAGAACTAAAATTATGAAAATTCCCCTGCAAAATTTATTTTTCGCGCTGACGTTGCTCGTCAGTTTGACGCCAACTGCGCGCGCTGCGGTTACCTTTACCAACACGCCAGCCGTGGTCAGCAATACTTACAACGGCAAGATCACACTGCAAATAGCCGGCCTGACCAATACCGAAACGGTGGTGGTTCAGAAATTTCTCGACCTTAATACCAACGGCATCATTGATAGCGGCGACTGGCTGGTGCAGCAGTTTAATTTAACCGATGGCCAGGCGGGCATGGTCATTGGCGGCGTGACCAATTTCGATGTTCCCGGCGATTTGAATTCAGCGACGGGCGCAATCACCACGACGCTGGATTTTAATAACGGTGATTTCGTGCAGAACATTGTTGGAAAGTATCTTTATAGACTTTCCAGTCCCGGCGGTAGTTTCACGCCGATAACGAACCTTTTCACGGTCACCAATTTTCCGTCCGGGCAGGAGTTCACCGGCAATGTGGTCAGCAATGCCACCAGCACGACGCTGTCCAATGCGGTGGTTGTTCTATTTCCGGCTCCGCGCGGCGGCGGCAATCACGGGCCGGGAAATCCGCTGGCGGGGACGGTGGCGAACAGGTCCGGGAGTTACACGATTCAAGTGCCGCCGGGCACTTATGTGCCGATGGCTTTCAGGAGTAATTACGTGGCCAATTACTCGTCGTCACCGGTTCTCACTTTGGGCGGCAGCCAGACCATCACCACGAACCTGACGCTCACGATTGCGACGGCAAACATCAGCGGTCAAATTGTGGATGCGGTCAGCAATACCATTGTGTTGCCCGGTATTTTTACGCCGGTATCATCAACCAATAACCAGATTGCGGTAAGTTTCAGCGGCACCAATGGCGATTACACCGAGCGAGTCGTGTCCGGGCAATGGAGCGTCGGCGGTGACGACAGTGGTCTGATTGTTCATGGCTATGTCGGCCCCCAAAACGGCACCAATGTCAACGCCGGCGCGACCGGTGTTACTCTGGCCTACACAAAAGCCACGGCGCTGTTTTATGGAACGGTGAATGACAATCTGGGGAATCCGTTGACCGGAATTGATGTGTCGGCAAACGACAGCAGCAACGTGTATGAAATGGATGGCTACACGGATACGAACGGGGACTATTTCGTCGGCGCCGTAGGCAGCTCCAGCAACAACGACCCGTGGAATGTGCAGGTGAGCAACGGCGGTGGCAGCGGTAATCCCACCAATTACATCTATTCACAACCGCAGTTTGATCAAAACGGAGGCACCAACCTTGCGGTCGGACAGGCGCTACAGGTTGATTTCACCGCCCTGCTGGCGACCAATCAAATCAGCGGCAACGTTCAGGAAAGCGGCACCAACATCGTGGGAGTGAATGTGTTTGCCAATGCCACGATCAATGGCGCTACTTACAATGTAGGCGTAGATACCGACACCAACGGCAATTATTCCTTGAACGTGGGCAACGGGACCTGGAGCGTCGGAGTCAGTTGCAATGGCGACAGCGACAGTCTGGACAATATCCTTGGCCCCGGCACCTATCAATGCCCGACCAACCAGAACGTGACCATCAACAATAACAACGGCACGACGAATTTCATCATTCAACCTTGCACTGGAATTCAAATCACCACTACTTCGCCGCTGCCCACCGGCGAGGTCAATGTTGTCTATAACCAATTCCTGCAAGCATCCAGTTGCAACGGCAATTTCAATTGGTCGCAAACCAGCGGGACATTGCCGGGGCTGTCATTATTGAGTAATGGTGATTTGACCGGCACGCCGACCAACAGCGGAGTCTTCAGCTTCACGGCGCAGGTCATGGACGGAAACGGCTTGCACACGAACCGGCAATTTTCCGTGAGCATCAGCAACGCATTACAGGTCATCACCACTTCGCTACCCAACGGCACCAACGGCGTGAATTACAGCCAGCAGTTGCAGGCCGCTGGCGGTGTGCCTTTCAACGGGCCGTCGCCTTACAGTTGGTCGCTTTCGTCAGGTTCACCCGGTCTGCCTGCCGGTCTGACCCTGGACACGAACGGTGTACTTTCCGGTATGCCCGCCACCAACGGCACGTTCGGTTTCACCGCGGAAGTTACGGACAGTCTGGGCGGCATTAACGACCAGCTACTTTCACTTTTCATCATCAACACAAATGTGCCGCCTTTGGCGATTGGAACCGCCGGCGGACAAATCATCGTGCTCTGGCCGGCGTCGGCAGGGACCAATTTCACGTTGCAGACGGCGACCAATGTGGCCGGGCCATGGGTGACGGCTTCCAACGGGGTTCCACAAATGGTGACGTCTTCCAACGGGGTTCCACAAATCTCCTTCCTCTTCACCAATACTGCACCTGCCGCCTTTTTCCGGTTGCAACAGTGATGCCAGAAATACCAGATTACCGCGCCAATGCAGCGGCGCTGCAGCAGGACTGCAGCCTTGCTGCCGGATTGATTAAAACAACTTTTTTCAGCCTTTTGTCAGGCACATGATTCCGGTCCGGAAAAGTTTTTGCTTTACTGCGGGGTTTGCAAGTCAACGGAGCAGATTTGTTTTTGCCAGATCGAGGATTTCCGTGCCGCGCCCATCCAACACCGCCTTAATCAGATAGAGGCTGAAGCCCATCATCTGGTCCACATTAATCGTGGGCGGCATCGAGAGTTCCTGGCGATTGACCACGACCTCCACCAGCGCAGGGCCGTCATGTTGGAGCGCCTTGACGAGCATGGGACGGACTTGTTCCGGCGTTTCCGCCTTCAACCCCAGCACACCGGCGGCTTCCGCCATCTTCGCGAAATCAGGATTCAGAAGATCCGTGGCGAAATCCAAAATACCGGCCGCTTTCATTTCGAGTTCCACAAAACCGAAGGAACCGTTGTTGAAAACGACCAGCTTGACCGGCAAACGGAGTTGACGCAGCGTGAGCAGGTCGCCCATGAGCATGGCCAGACCGCCGTCGCCCGACAGGGTGACGACCTGCCGGTTGGGATGGGAAACTTGCGCGCCGATGGCCTGCGGCAGGGCGTTGGCCATTGACCCATGGGAAAATGAGCCCAGCAGACGCCGCCGGCCGTTCATCGTCAAATAGCGCGCGGCCCAAATGGTGGGCGTGCCGACATCGCAGGAAAAAATGGCGTCCGGCGCCGCCACTTCGTCGAGCATTCTGGCAACGAATTGAGGATGGATGGGCTTGCGTCCGGGTTCGCCTGTGGCGAGATCATCGAGTCCTTTGCGCGCCGTATGATAATGTTGGATGGCTGCGTCCAAATGGGCGCTGTCGGTTTTTGGTTCGAGTTGGGGAAGCAGCGCTTGTAGGGTGGCCTTTATATCTCCCACCAGTCCCAAATCCACCTTGGTCCGGCGGCCGATTTGTTCGCCACGGATGTCCACTTGAATGATGGTGGCGTGCTCCGGGTAGAATTGCTGGTAGGGAAAATCCGTGCCCAGCATGAGCAAGGTGTCGCAGCTCATCATCGCGCGATAACCGGAAGAGAAGCCCAGCAGCCCGGTCATGCCCACATCATACGGGTTGTCATATTCGATGAATTCCTTCCCCCGCAACGCGTGAACGATCGGCGTCTTCAACCGGCCCGCCACTTCCACCAGTTCGCTGTGCGCGCCAGCGCATCCAGCCCCGC
>JBEKBA010000105.1:0-8429 GCA_050015635.1 Verrucomicrobiota bacterium | reverse complement strand
TTCGTTCCAGAAACTGGAGCGGGTTCTGCGAAGCCGCTGTTTTTCCTGTTTCAACTCCGTTTTTTCGATCACCAAGTCGGCTTTGGCCGCTTGGTAGCTTTCCTCGTCAATCAGCTCGTCAATCATTGCAGGCACAGGCTCATTCGCCATTCGAGGCATTCCCCACAGCGGGGAAGGGGGCGGGGATACCCTTTTCGCATTCGTCAGGGACAGATTTCCTGCTAAAATAGGTTTGCAGATGGTTCACGAAACTGCACCAAAATTGACTTCGTAATTTTTCACAAGGTGAGGCCATACAAGCTTTACACTCCACTTTTTCACTCGTCAGGGACAGGTTTCTTGATAAAATTGGTTTGCAGGTGGTGAAATGATTGTAATTAGTGTGAAACGTTGTTTAATTAAAGGACTTATGAAGGAAAAACAAGGTCTATGCTCCAGTTTTTTAAAATAAAAGGAAATCAATGAAACGCATTGGCATTCTTACGGCCGGCGGTGACACACCCGCCCTCAACGCCACGATTCACGGCGCGGTCACGCGTGCCAACCAGCTCAAGGTCGAAATCGTGGGCCTGATCAAGGGCTTCAACTGCCTGTTCAACCCGCGAGTGCCGCACGTTCATCTTAACCCGCTTTACCAGGCCATTCCCGAACTTGATCCGACGAAAGGCGGCACGCTCATCGGCTCGTCGCGCGATTACGTTGACCCGGAAAAAAAGGACGATCTGGATCTGGTCACGTCGCGTCTGAAACAACTGGGCATCGAAGGGCTCATTTGCGTCGGCGGGGACGGCACGTTGAACGGTCTGCAACCGCTGGCCGAGCGATTGCCGGTGGTGCTTTCACCCAAGACGATTGACAACGACCTCGGGCTGAACCATGCCAGCGAGCCGGATGAATGGGTGCGCGTGAACGATGCGACCGCGAAGCAGGGTTTTCGCTACAAGCGCGCGGAATCGAACGCCGTTTTCGATCTCAATCACATCATCAATTACGTCACGCCCGGCTACGCGACTTCCGTTTTCGTTTCGGCGAGCGGAGTCGAGCGTATCCGCACCACGGCGGAGAGCCATCGCCGCATCGCCATCGTCGAAGTCATGGGACGCCATTCCGGTTACATTGCGCTGGGTTCGGCGTATGGTCAGCCGGACATCATTTTGGTCCCCGAAATCGCGCCGGATCTGGAACTGCTGGTCGAGCGCGTGAAGCATCTTTACGATTTGCAAAAGAATGTGGTCATCGTCTGCGGCGAAGGCATCGTGGACGAACAGGGCCGCGAGCTGGGGGCGGAAACCAAATCCACCGACCCGGCGGGCAACGTGGTTTTAAGCGGCGCGTCCGAAGCCCTGCGATCGAAACTGGTGCAAATGATCGGCGACAGATATTTTCAGCTTTACCGGCGCGGTGAATCCGCCAAGGAAGCCATTTTCACCCGCAAAGTCGGGCACACGCAGCGCGGCGGGCGCCCGATTTTGTTCGACCGGTTTTACGCGGCATTGCAGGGCGCAAAGGCGGTTGAGCTTTTGGTAGAAGGCCGGAACAACGCGGTTTCCGTCCTGCAATACAGCACGACAAAGGGTTTTTACGTGGAAGGTTACGACGCGAACCGTTTCCGCGACCGTTGGGGATTGATTCACGCGCGGCAGATGCACCCGGCGTTTTACGACGCGAAATTGATGAAGCCCTCGCGCATGGGCATGGATTATCTGTTCCCAATTTTCACCGACGCCATCGGCGAGGACGACATGGAACACATGAGACGCACGAGCTTCGCGCCCGGCAATCTTTCGCAGCCGTATCACTCCATCAACACCGACGTTCATAAACGCATCCGTTATTTACAAACCGAGACGGCGTGAAAATTTTCGGCGCGTGGAAAATCTGGCGGCAGCCTTCAATTCCAAAACTGCGGTGTGCAACCGTTGCGCAAGTTCCTTATGCAAACCAATAAGCCATCGGCCACACCGCTTGGCTGGGGAAAGTCTGTTCTGTGGCTGGCGCTTGCCGTGGCATGTTTTAACGGTGCCTATTCCTTGATCAAATATCCGGTGCTGGGGCTGCTGATTGTTGGTTATGCCTATTTTCTGGTTCGGCTTACTGACCAACCCACCGTCCGCCGCGCATTTTATTTTGGCCTCGTAACAGGATTTCTCTGTGCGGCATCGCAGGCGTTTTTCTTTTGCGAGATTTTTCGTTCAGCAGCAATTGTTCTTTGGCTGGTGTTCGCGTTTTGGATTGGATTATTCACAGCAATCGTCTGCGGCTGCATCCGGCGTTGGGGTAAAGTCAAAGTCGTTTGGCTTGTTCCGATTATCTGGACGGGACTGGAATACTTCCGTAGTGAACTTTACTACTTGAAATTCTCGTGGCTAAACATCGGTTATGCCTTTCCGAATTTTCCGTTCGCTCCATTTGATGTCTTTGGAATGTATGGCGTCGGCTTTTTTGTTTTTTCCATCGTTTCAATTTTTTCTTGCAGAAACTCATTCAGAAAATTCTGGTTTGTTTTCGTTTTGCTGATTCCTTTGGCTTGGTTTCTCACGGCCATTGCTGCAGCCAGATACGAACGTCCCTTACCGCCGTTAAAAATCGTCGGCATCCAAATGGAGTTTCCACCCGAAAATGTAATTCCAAAAATTCTTAGTAATGCTTTGGCAAAAAATACCAACGCGCCAATCTTCGTCTTGAGCGAATATACACTCGGCAGTTCTGTGCCTGATTCGCTTAAAAAATGGTGCCGGGACAATTCGCGATTTCTTGTGGTCGGCGGTAAGGATTTTATCACCAAAAACACTTATTACAATACAGCCTTCGTCGTTGGAACTAACGGTGAAATTGTTTTCAAACAAGCCAAGAGTGTCCCAATCCAATTTTTCATAGACGGCTTACCAGCGCCGAAACAGGAGGTTTGGAATTCACCGTGGGGAAAAATCGGCATCTGTATTTGCTACGATTTGAGCTACACGCGCGTCACCGACCGATTGGTAAAAGAAGGCGCGCAGTTGCTTATTGTACCGACGATGGACGTTGACGAATGGGGCAGACATGAACACGAACTTCATTCACGGGTCGCGCCGGTGCGCGCAGCAGAATACAACATCCCGATTTTCCGAGTTGCCAGTTCCGGTGTTTCACAGGCCGTTTTGTATAATGGCGATGTTGTTGCCAAGACTTCCATTCCGGGCAATGGTGATATTTTTTCTGCACAAATCCGATTGCCGATGCGCGGCTCGCTTCCACTGGACAGATTTCTGGCACCGCTTTGCGTCGGCACAACTGGCCTCGTCTTGATTACACTGCTGACTCTCGCCTGGAAAGATAAAGGCGCCAAACTGAAAAGTTGAAAGTGGTTGCGATTTGTTCATGGGTTGCCGAGCTTACTTTTTGCCGCGCGCGGAAAGAAATTTCTCCGCATATTTGCCAAGCAAATCCGCCTCCAGATTCACGGTGTCCTCCACCTTGCGTTCGCGCAAGGCCGTCACCGCCAGCGTGTGGGGAATGATCCAGACGCGAAAGTTTTTTTTGCCCACGCCCGCGACGGTCAAGCTGATGCCGTCAATCGCAATCGAGCCCTTCACAATCACATAACGCATCACGTCCACCGGCGCGGCGATTTCCAGAACGTGATCCGCGCCCGATTTTTCCCAGCGCAGAATTTTTCCAACGGCGTCAATGTGACCCGTCACAAAATGCCCGCCAAATTCGCCGCCCGAGCGCAACGGACGCTCAAGGTTCACCAACGAACCGGGTCCGGCAAATTGCAGGCTGGTTCGGCGCCACGTTTCCCGAAGTAAATCGAACTGGAGGAGACTGGATTTTCCCCGCGCAGAAATTTTAACCACGGTCAGGCAACAACCATTCACCGCCACGCTGTCACCGGGTTTCAGGCCGCGCGCAGAAACACGGGCACGCACCGTCAGTAAAATGGATTTAGCGCCGTGCTGGATTTTCCCAACTGTTCCGGTTTCTCCGACAATGCCTGTGAACATAAATCGCGCCGGGCATCCTACTTTTTCCCGCCTTTCACAACAAGCGCCGTCATCAGCAAATCCGCGCCGATTCGTTTCCATTCGATTTCCCGAAGCCGGATGACCTCGTTCAGATTCTTCACCCCTTCGCCCGCGACCGCCTTGCGCGAATCGCGCCCACCCAGAATTTTTGGCGCGTAGAAAAATGCCACGCGTTGCGCAAAACCGCCAAGCAAAAACGACGCGTTTACCTCACCACCGCCCTCGACGAGCAAACGCGTCACATTTTCCGCGCCAATTTTTTTGAGCAACCAGCGCAAATCAATTTTTCCCGCACGACCCGGCGCGACCACCACGCGAACCTTTTTTGCCAAGGGCGCCGCGCGATTTTTGGGAGCGAATTTACTGATGATAATGGTCGTCAACGCCGCAAACTCATCGCTCACAACTTTAGCCGTCAAGGGCGTCCGCGCCATTGAATCCAAAATGATGCGTCGCAGTTTTGAACGCCCGAACCCTGAACCGCGAACGGCAAGCGATGGGTTGTCAGCGAGAATCGTATTGATGCCGACGAGAATCGCATCCGCGCCTTGACGCAATTTCATCCCGAACGCCCGTGCTTTCCCGCCGGTGATCCATTTTGATTCACCCCCGGCGGTCGCGATTTTTCCGTCCAGCGTCATCGCGGCTTTCACGGTGACGAACGGTGTGCGCTGAACAATCCAATGATTGAACGCTTCGTTCAACTTCGCGCAGTCATCAGCAAGATTGGCGGGGACAGCGTGCTGCGCCGGTCCTTGCGGACGGGCAGCGTGACGCTGCGCCCGATTACGGTCCTCGCAGCGCGATGACCCTACCACTTCAATTCCCGCGCGCCGCAAAATTTTGAAAGCGCGGCCGGCGTGCTTTGGATTGGGATCCATCACGCCGATGACAACTTTTTTTATTCCCGCCGCGATGATGGCGTCCGTGCAAGGCGGTGTGCGACCGTGCGTGCAACAGGGTTCGAGCGTGACGTAAAACGTCGCGCCTTTTGGATTGTGGCCGTGTTTCTGCGCGTCGCGGAGCGCCTCGATTTCCGCGTGCGGCGAACCCGCGCGCCGATGCCAGCCGCGCCCGATGATTTTGCCGCCTTTCACCAACACCGCGCCGACCATCGGATTGGGTGAAGTCGTGCCGTAGCCGCGCCGGGCGAGCCGGAGGGCGAGGCGCATGAAATGGGCGTCAGACATCCTCAATCTCCAATGTTACGAAACTCTTTGCGTTAGGTAAAAGCTGTCTAAATTTAAAATCAAATATCACTTCAAGAGTTTCGTGATCTTCACCCACGCCCGATGTATAACCCGGTGCAAAAATGTAAAAATTGAATATCAACCGATGCGGATAAATCCCTTGTGGGAGGGATGGAAACCATAACCAACCTCTTGTTTTGGCTTTTCCTTCGAGTGTCCTAGCATGAGGCGCAAAATCATAAAAAACATTCCGTTTGCTGGAAATGCTGACTTCAGTTTCTGACTGATAAATGTAAAGATCATCTGTTTCATGGCTGTGCTGGATTTCTTCAGTATCAATTAGTTTCATATCATGCGTTAATACGTCAATTCGATGATCCCAAATATTAGAGAGGAGTGCTCTGATTAAAGTAAAATTCCCTATTTTGGTTGCATCACAATAGCATCCTTTGATCGGCACATTGACTATTACCTTCTCAATACACACGCCCATGTAGCGTCCCGAACAAGAGGCTTCAGTGATGTCTGCCGCTTTTTTCAAAAAGTGCCGAGGGTCTTTTGCACTCGATTCCATAAAATGAATTGCTAGACTAAATTTTTTAACTTCAGAGGAAAGCTAGAATCATTTGGGTCTAAAATTATATCGAATTTTCTACTGGTGGTGTCTTTGCTAACGATTCTGATATAACCTTCATATCTTTGCTTTTTTAGAAACACGCGAGAGCAGATTTTCTTGGTTTCTGAGAACCGTGTCCCCCAACCATTTTCCGAAGGTATCTGAATCCATTTTCCAGCAGGATCTATTTCACAAACATCCAGCTTTTGTAATTCCCCGGCGTAAATATCAACTGACGGAGGATTCTCTACTGGCGTTGTTACCGCCCAACAGAGTCGGTCTTCTTGGGATGGACAGCGATGAGATGGATTGATGAAAGCACAAATATTTGTTGGTGGTTCTGCAATGTCAGCATCCATTTTATAGTCCAGAAAAATGTAGGCCCAAGCATTGGTTATTGGATAAATGTCATTGTTCTGAATACGAACGCTCACAGTCGCACTGTCAGGCACTTTTTTCTCGACAACAAACTGCAAATTTTCTGAAAGTCTCTTGATCTTACGTTTAACAAGATGCTGATTAAACCATACAGCAGTAAAAGCACCCGCAACTCCTCCGGTGAGAAGAGAAGTCAAAACATTCGACAGAATTCCAAGTTTCATCGGTCAGAAATTTGTGTCCGGAAACCTACCGATGTCGAGATGAATCCACTTGAACGAATTTATGAATTCAGGCAGCGCTGCATCCGTGTTTATCAATATTTATGAGCAACGGTACTGTTCAGGTTGTCCCGACTGGAATCACGTCTTTAACTTTGTTGACGAATGGGCGCCATTCGCTGTTTTCATATTTAAAATAAGTTGTTGCACCACCCGCCAATGGTGGTAGAAGTTTTGGTCAAGCGGTTATTGCATCATGTTCTTAATCAAACTCGCCGCCGGACTGGCGCTGATTATTTTTGGTGTGCGCTTTTTGCGCAAAGGATTGGATCGCCTTTTAGGCGGGCGACTCATTGTCTGGCTGGAAGGAGCCACCCGTAGTCGCGCTCAGGCCATGGGTGCAGGCGCGGTCACTGGAGTGCTGGCTCCGTCATCCACCGGATTGTCCCTGCTTATCGCGCAGATTCTTGGCAATGGCAAAGCCAGCACGGAAATGATGCTGGCGGTTCTGATGGGGGCCAATGTCGGGATGACCGTCCTGGCCAACATCGCGGCGTTACAAGTGGAGAATTATGCCGGGGTGCTGCTTTTTCTGGGAGTGATTGGCTTTCAATTTGCGACCCCGGAACGGATTCGCGGCATCGGCCAGTGTCTTTTATCCCTGGGCTTTATTTTCGTGGCAATGAGCTTTTTGAAAAAAGGCGCGAATGATTTCAGCAGCAGTCATGACGTCAGCATCCTCTTTGGCATTCTGGATTATCATCCTTACATGCTTTGCGTGGCCGCCGCAACCCTGGCGGTGTTGTTGCAAAGTTCAACTGCAACGGTGGGCCTGGGGATTGGACTGGCCACGGGCGGGGTTTTGCCCGAATCGCTGTTTGTAAACTGGATTATCGGCACGAACATCGGCATCGGCATAACTTCACTGTTTGTTTCCCGGACCAATCTCGAAGGACGGCGTTTGGGATTCGCGAACCTGTTCGCCAAGGTAGTTGTGTCCATTTTGATCGTTGCGCTGATGCCGCAGAATTTATTTTCGTCCACGGCTTTGCCCGTGCCTCAACAACTGGCGCTGATGCACACGGCCTTCAACGTGCTGGTGGCGGTGATTTCCCTGCCCATGCTCCATTGGCTGCTGGCAGCGGCTAAAAGCACCTTTGTTCCCGATCCGCCTTATTCGGAAGGCGCGCCCAAAACCTTCCTGAATCCGGAAGCCCTGGAAACTCCTTCGATTGCCCTGGCGCACGCCACACGGGAAACATTGCGCATGACGGACGAAGTGAAAATCATGATGCAAAATTTATGGGCGGCGCATATTCAAAAAAGTGCCAGTCAGATTAAAAACATCTGCTCCCAGGACGACACGGTGGATGAAATGAACCAACAACTGATGCTTTATCTAAGCCACCTTGGTGAAATGAATAATTTTGACCGTAAATGGCATTTTACACTTTTGAGTTACTCGAGCGAACTGGAAACGATTGGCGACCTCATCGAAAAAAATCTTTTCGGCACCGTGATGAAGCAATTGGCGGACGGCCTTTCCCTCAATCCAGAAGATGAGGCGACGTTAAACAATCTTTATCAGAAAACGACGCTTCAGTTCGATCTCGCGGTCGGTTTCCTTACCACGCGTGAATCTGTCAGCGCCCAAAAAATCATCAACGCCAGGGATGAAATCAACGCCTGGTGCCTGACGCAAAAGAAAAGCCATTATGAACGCTGGAAACCCGGTGACAAAGAGGTGCTTTCCGGCAGTCTATGCTTTCTGGACATGCTCGAAGGATTACGCCGCATCAGCAATCATTTGAGCACCGCCGCCCACGGATTCAAACCTGCGAGGACACGGGCAAAAAAAACCAACGTGAAATCGGCCCGTAAAAATTCCGTGACGGCCCCCACGGAAATTTCCGGCCAGACCGTGCCGCAAAATCCCCAAATAATTTCTTGAGCAGCCACTCAATGTGCCTGACGGCGCGGGGATAGGGGATGGGGTCCATGATATCGGGAACAAAAA
>JBEKBA010000104.1:0-11998 GCA_050015635.1 Verrucomicrobiota bacterium | reverse complement strand
AAAAATAACAACAAATCATAAAAAGAAAGAAAAGCAAAAAATAAACAACGCAACAAATGCCATCAATAAATACCGAAAAAAAAATACAACAATCAACATTGCTCGAACGCGACATAAAATCAACTGAAGTCTTTAGCTTTTCCAACTCGCCCATTGTCTCGGTATGGAGGCTTTTGCCCTGTTCCGTCACTTTCTGATTCGATCCCTGTTGCTCTGCAATCGCTTCTCTGTGGTTTTTTTCACGCTGACGGCGTGCCAGTTCTTCTTGAACCATTTTTACCGCGTGTTCGATTTGAATTGTGCTATACCTATCAGCTATTTGTCCGGCGTGATTTCCGCAAACAATCAGCATTTGGTGTAAATCATCATCAGACTTGTCGGCAAACCGCATTTCGCGGGCGTGCGTTAGCACTTCATTTATATTCATAAATCAGTTTTTTTACATGAAAACACCGGCACGAAAATACGAAAAATCAATCAAGGTCAAAGTGTGGCAACTGCGTTGGGAAGATGCTGTCATTGTAGAAACTTCAGTTTCCAGAGTTGGGATGTTCTTCTGGATTCTCCGGCGGTGGAAGCAATATGTCTGGAAAGTGATAATCAATGCCTTTAATCGTTGCTTTCTGAAGCCGATGTCTTGCGGCGGCAGGAATAGGAAAACAAACCTTTCTGCCATTCCCCAAATCTCGCTTGATGATAAGCGGAACGCCGTTCTTAAAAATCATCTTGCCGATTTTCAAAGTTTGCTGGCCATTCTCGATTGTAAGATACGCGATTTTGAAGATTTCATCCATAATTCAGTCAGTTAGTTGTTAATGCTGGTTACTTGGCCGGATTGGGATTGCAGCCCAGTCCGGCCAACCTCTTTAGGGTAGCACCTCAAAAAAGAAAATCAATTAGAAATAATTCAATCCACTCAAAACAAGATTGAACGATTTTGAGCGATTATTTGCTTGACAAAATAGCCAAAACTCTGTTATGCTCATTATATGAATGAGGGAAAATTTGAAATTGATGCGGAGACAGCGGGCATCGTTGTCGAAACCTTGAAACAGACAATTGCCAATCTCACTAAAGAACGGAGTGAGATTGAACAAAAGATAACTGAAGCAAACGCCAAGCTGAAAGATTTGAAATGCAAGCTCGGAATCACAGATGCACCCACAAAGGGCACACGGCTTCGTAAAGGCGAAGCGGACAGGCTCATCACGTCTTATTTTACCGCATCACCCAACAAAGGTTTTTTAATTTCAGAAATTGCGACCGCCACCGGCTTAAAGCAAAGCTCGGTTCGCAATGTCCTCATAAGAGGAGATAAAAAATATGAGGAAGAATCTGACAATTTGTGGCACTTAATAAAGCAAACCTGAAGATTTTTGGCGTGGGTAAGGCCGGTGGCGCAAATGCAAGTCTGACAATAGCTAGGTCAGCTTGGGATTACCGCACCTGCCCACGCCAATTCAAATAAACAATTAAAAATCAAGCTCCGCAAGTGTGTTAGCACTCGAGGAGCGCAACTCAAAGCAGGTTTAGCTGCCTTGAATCGTCATCTTGCGGATGCGACTTCACGATAGCTTTTCCTGATGGAAAGGTCAAGTGAACTGTGTTTGTTGTGACGGAATTACTAAACGGCGCGGGTTTTACCGCAATAAAAGTTTCAATGTGCAGCGGTATGAGTGCCTCAAATGCGGCACGTCATTCTCTGACAAGCAACCGCTGGACAATCTGCGCGTGGATTTCAAAGCGGCCTGCCAAGTTGTCAATCTGCTCTGCGAAGGCATCCATACGGTTGGCAGTAAAGGTTATGATGGTTTTGCGCTTGCACTCGTTATTGCTGACTCATAGCAGTATAGGCGGCAGCAGTTGAAACAACCGCGAGATAATGTACGAGCATTCAAGCTGGAAATTCGCCCCTTGATTTTTGGGCGATTGTGGTTAAGTTTTCGGTGTTAGGACAATACCAGGTCGTTAGGCGGCATCGACACCACACACATTATGGATGAATCCACAAAACCGCCGGAACAAAGCGAGGACACTTTTCCACCACTGGACGACGATGAATCCATGCCAGCGCCGGATGAAATCGCAGCTCCGGTGGATGCAACCGGGTCCGCAACACCACTGGAAACAACCGGGGGTGCAACCCGTGCGGAAGCAACCCAATTTGAAAATCCATGGGAAGAAAGCGAGCCGGCAACCCCATCGGAACCCGGCGGAATTCCAATCGTGATTATTGGCCTTGTTTTTGCGGTTGCCGCCGCCGCGATAGTGCTTCTCATAATCCACAACCGCAGCCTGCAAGCGGGAATTGACCGGGTGACATCTAAATTGGAACAAGATAAAACTCGCGCGGCGCAGTTGCAGACTCAATTGGATCATTTATCGCTGCCTGACAGCGCCAAAGCAACCGATTTTTTGAATGCGTCGGCGGTTTATGGTTCAGGCGGGACATTTAGGAATGTCACTGAACGTGACATATCTCAGATTGCCGGGCTTCCTGGAACGGATGAGGGTTTAATGCCGGTGAGTGTCGGAGACGGCGAGTTCACAATTGTTGATCACGAGGGCACGCCCTGCTGGCTGGCGCCAAAACATACGCCGCCACATTTTTTTTATCTGGCCAAAGACAAGGGATTCCGCCTGCCACCCCACACTAACTTTGAAATTGAACTTGAATATTTGGATGTCGGATACGGTGTCATTGGGCTGGATTATGATTCCAGTGACCTTCAGGCACGCATGAACGGAGTTTACAAGCCGCATCCTCACGCCGTTGATCGAACCAATACGGGGCAATGGCGGGTCGCCCGGTTCCAGATGAATGATGCGCTCTTTGCGGGCCGCCAAAATGGCGGAGCCGACTTTCGTTTTTACAATGGGGGTGACGATTTACTGATTCGTGCCGTGCAAGTGCGACGAATTGGAACTTCATAAGCAACGGACTGTCCTTTTTGCGAGGAGTTTGTGACATCGAGCTGGCCTGACAATTCACTGAAGCCACTTGAGCGGCTTGTGGGATTTGAGCCATTTGGGAAAAGGCGAAAAGGATTTGCCAACGGCAAAGGCCATGAGGCCGACTGAGCGGGAGCGATGAAGCCAACACGCGAAAGGTTTGCAATTCGCGCAAGTGAACGTCACTATTCGGGGGAAACCATTGGCAAGAGCGGGAGCTCCATTTGCCGCCATGGTATGCGGTCAAAGAGTTGACCCGCCTAGTTTGCATGTAAATCGGCTTTGAAATAGGCGGACTGGTTGCGCGCCGATTGCCCCGTCGTTTTGTCAAAATAGTCAGCTAGCGAATACACGCGTTCATTAAGCGGCTTCATCGCCTCGATCAACGGCTGGTAAGGTTCGTAAAGAATGGTGACTATTCCTTTGTTGGCATCACGGTTGGAAGGATCGACCTTCATGTCGGCCGGGTCGTTGTCCGCATACTTAAACCAGTCCCATCCGACGCAGACTTTTGATTCAAGCAGTCCAAGCGTGAAATTTTGGTAAAACAAACCGCGATCATGCTGTGTTTTCACAATCCAGCCGGCGCCACCGGTATTGGCCAATCCCGCATCCATCGCCTTCGCATACCATTCAGTAACGAGAATCGGCTTGCCCGAATCTCGCGACCAGGAAGCGAGTTGTTCCGGCGACGGGGTCCAGGCGAGATAATAATTGACCGACACCACGTCAACGTAAGGCCCGGCGGCCTTGAAAATTTCCGGATAATTCAGTGCGCTCGCATTGAAACGCGAGCCGAGAAAAAGATGGTTTGGATCGTATTTTTTGATCGCTGAGGAAACAATGCGATAATAACGCTCCGTCACGAACGCCAAAAAATCCTTTTCGTCTTGCGCGGTGATTTCAGCAGCGGTTGCTTGTTCCCCGTGATGCGCTTGCAGCCATTTCAACGCGGCTTGATGCCCCGGGTCCTGGGCTGGCAACTGGAGATAATTTTTCAGCGCCTTGCGCTTGAACGGAAGTTCATTATCCGAAAAATAACCGAGCAACCACGGATCATTTTTTGTTTCAGCAAGCCGACGCGCATATTCGTTGCAAAAAACTTCAAACGACGGGTCGAATACAAAAATGCAATCGTTCGGGTATCCCATGTGTCCCGACTGCTGGTAGGTGCCGCCGCGTTTATCACCGTAGCTGCTCATAAAATTCAGAATGCGCGTATAGACCAATGGTTCTGGCGCCTGGCGCAAATGGGCCGTATCTGACCACGCGCCAAGATTATTGAAGCCTTGCGAGCGCAGAAAAGTGATTGTTTGCGCAACCCAGTTTGTTTCGCCGCCAAATTTTTCTTTCAGCGCCGTTTGTGAATTCATTCCGCCTGGCATCTGCACGTCACTCACCCCTTTGTCCAGAAAAAGACAGCCCTCGGGATCAACCAGCCACCAGCGACCGGTGAGATTGGTCGCGTAAAAAAATCCCGTGGCCTTCACCTGGCGCGAAAGCAGGCCACCAAAACGATCCAAATATGAATCCGCCTGGTTCGTAGCGACGGCAGGCAAATCGGACAGGGTGCGGGTGGGAAAAATTTTCCAATCGTCTGCGACCCTGGCTTTTGCCAGAACTTGTTCTCCGAAAGTCGAAGTATCAGCCACGAATAGCGCCAGAATAATACATGCCCAATTCATTTGATTTTATGCTATGCTAAAGGAATTCAGGATTTTTTCTACCCTACAAAACCATAGGACTTCGCGGAGTTTGGGCAATTTTGTCCGCACGAATCAGCATGATGGATGCGGACAACCATCCCTGTTTTTAAATCAGAATTATTTTTCCCTGATGCCCGGAATCCGTTTAGCGAGATTGGCCTGGCGCAATTTGTTGACCGCCTGCATCCGGCTCTGCACGTGGAGTTTTTTGTAGATCTCGTGTAGATACCAGCAGACCGTGCTCAAAGTAATGGCCATTTTGTCCGCAACCTCCTTGTTGGAGTAACCCTTCGCCACAAGTTCGAGAATTTCCTGTTCGCGCGGGGCCAAAGTTTCCGCGGCCGACGGCGGGGGTTTCGGTTCGTGAAAGGCGGCAATGACTTTCCGTGCGATTTCGCTGGTCATCGGCGCTCCGCCGCGATGGGTTTCCGTGATGGCTTCAAGAATTTCACTGGCGGTGGCCTGTTTGAGTAAATAGCCGCCGGCACCCGCCCGTAACGCCTTGAAGATGTGCTCCGCGTCGTTATAAACCGTGAGTATGACCACGCTGATATCGGGCAGCAGGGACTTGAGGCGGGCGGTCACATCCGCACCGGAGGAGTCCGGCAGGTTAAGATCCATGATCACCACATCCGGAAGATCGCGCGGAATATGCTCAATCGCCTCCGCGCCCGTCCCATACTCGGCGATGCAGGTTAAACCGGGCTTGGACTCAATCACGCGGCGCAAGCTTTTGCGGAAGCGGATATCATCTTCAATAATCGCAACTTTGATTGTCTTCATAATTCGGGTTGCACCGGGATGTTAAATATCACCGTCGTTCCTTTGTCGGCGGTGCCAGTTATTTCGCAACGTCCGCCCAGAAGCAGCAACCGCTCGCGCATCCCGGCCAGACCGTGGTGCGCGCCGTTGCCGGCCGTATCCTCCAGACCGCAGCCATTGTCGGCGATACGAACCAACAGGTTGCCTTGCCCCGCCGAGATGGTGATCTGCACCTGGGTGGCGCCGGAATGGCGGATGATGTTATTCAAGGCTTCCTTGTAAGCATGAAAAAATTCATGCCGCTCTTCCGCGTTCAGGTCACCCGCGGGCAGCGGTTCAATCACTTCAAAACGACAGCGAATTCCGGCGCAACCGAGAAGTTTCTGCGCATACGGAAAGAAATAATCCACCAAAGATTGCGATGTGTCGTTGGCCGGGTTGATGGCCCAGACAATTTCGTCCAGCGAGGCTGCAAGCGTTCGCGCCCGGCCGGTGATCTCTTCCAGGCGTTCCCGGCTGGTCTGCGGCAACTCGCTGCTGGCGCCAGCCAGGTCACCCAGCAGGCCGATTTCGGTCAAGCCCACACCCAGGTCATCATGCAAATCACGCGCTATGCGGGTGCGTTCGAATTCCAGGCCACGCTGATGTTCCAGGCGCTCGACCACCAGCTGGTGACGGCGACGCAGCACAATCGCCACTGCCCCCGAAATAATCCAGAGCGTCGCTGCCGCCACAAGTCCTTTGAACCACAGGGTTTCCCAAATTTTCGGCTTCTGAATGACGGCCAGCGTAACGCCGGTCTTGTTCCAGATGCGGTCGTTGTTGCACGCAATCACCTTGAAACGATATTTGCCCGGCGGCAGGTGGGTGTATTGTGCCAGGCGTTGTGTGCCCGCGTCCACCCATCCCTGGTCCAGGCCTTCCAACTGATAACGGAACTGCACATTTTCCGGGGCGACAAAACTCAAGGCGGTGAAATCGAACTGGATCTGTTGCACTCCGGCTGGCAGTCGGATTTCATTTTTTTTATCCACGCTGTCCAGTTCTATCGGCGCCGGAGCGTTGGTTGCGACCGGCGAACCGCTGGTCTGATATGCGGCCAACAATTGGCCATCGGCTACCACGCGCTCAACAATCACGTCCGGCTCAAGCCGGTTGAGTTGGACCCGATCCGGCTGCACTTGCACCAATCCTGTGAGCATGGAAAAAATCAATTGGCCGCCCTCCGGGCGGGAAGCATTGGGACAATAATCAAAGTTGGCTTGCATGTTTGGCATCCCTTTGTTGTGCCCGTATAAAACCGGCCGCAGCCATGCGGAACGGCCCGCCGCAACATCATCGAACTCCTGTCTGCGCACCTGAAAAACTCCCTGATTGCCGGCAAACCAGATGTCCCCGCGGTCGTCCTCCAAAATCTGGGAAACGTAATCGTTCGGCAGTCCCTGGTCTGAAGTAAACCGTGTCATCCGGCCATCCCGAAGACAGCCCACCCCGAAACCGGCATAACCAATCCACAAGCTGCCGTCGCGCGATCCGTGCAAACACCGGATTGAAAATCTGGGAAATTTCGCCGTTTCATCAACCAGTGTTTCGCCGGTGACGCGCACCAGCAATCCATCGGAAGCTCCAGCCCAAAAATTTCCATCAACGTCTTCCGCCATGGCGCGGATGAGACGTTGACCCGGCGGTAAATCGAAGCACCTGACGTTTCCGTTGCGTATCCGATACAGCGAATTGGAAGTGTTGGCGCTGTCAGTTGCAATCCAGAGATCTTCGGATGCGGTTGTCAACAAAGATCGCACGCTGCCTTTATGAACACCGTCGGCAAAAGTGAAATTCGAGAACTGTCCGTTGGTCCATCGGTAAAGCGTGCCCTGGGCTGTGCCAATCCAAACCGTGCCGGTGGAATCGGCAGCCACACACGTCGCGTGAACCTCTGCCGCTTCTTTGTCCAACGTCGGAGTGACCCATTTTGCTCCTTGTTGACGGGCCAGCACTCCGTTCTGTCCCACCGCCCACAGGGCGCCGGACGCATCCCGGCAAACGGAATACACACCCTCAAAAGGCAAACCCTCTGCTGTCCCGATCAAGGAAATCACGCGGGGTTGCACACAGTTCAGGCCGCCGCCTAGCGTGCCGACCCAAAGATTGCCTTCGAGATCTTCGGCCAGACTGGAAATGGCCGAATAAGTGGTGCCAACGGATGCAACGCTGTTGCTGTCGCAACGAAACAAACCGTTGAACGCCGTGCCTACCCAAACCGCGCCTTCGTGGTCTTCAAGCATCGCCGTGACATTAAGGTCGCCCCGGGAGGCAGGCAATTCAGCCAGGGCAACCGGCCTGCTGCCTTCATTGAATTTCAACACCTGATGATTCACACAAATCCATATTCCACCGGCTCGCGCCGGCGCAATCCTGGCGTAATTCGGTGACAGGTCCAGCAACGTGACAAATTTTCCGTCGCGAAAAACACCAACCTGCCCGCCCTTTACAAACCAAAGCTGGCCATCCCGGTCAGTGCAAAAAAAACAAATTCCTTTCGTTGGCAATCCGTCTCTGGCCGGGAAAACATCCACGTGACCATCCTTGAAACGAACCACCGTTCCCCGGCTGTAGGAAATCCACAGGCTGCCGTCTTTTTCCTGGGCGAGGGAACGCTGGCCATCATTAAAATCCAATTGCGGCAACCCGTCTTTGGGCGTCAAAGTCCGCACCGTTGCCCCGTCAATGCAGACCAGCACACCGCCTTCCTTGGCCAACCACAAACGGTCACTCCCGTCCAGATACAGCACCCGCATCGTCCTGGAGACAAATCCGGCCGTGCTGGCTGCTTCAAACTGCTGGAACCGCACGCCGTCAAAACGCACCAGGCCGCCCTGCGTCGCCACCCATAAATATCCATCGGGTGTCTGGGCCACACCCACGACTTTGTTCTCCGGCAATCCGTCTTCCGAAGTCCAGGCTCGCACGGAATAGGGATTTTCATTTTCCGCCATCGCCGGCGACACCAGACGAAATAAAACTGCGCTGAATAAAATGGGAAAAAATGATTTCACGCGCGTATTTAAAATCGTAACGGAAATGACTTTCCTTTTCAACTGCACGGCTGATTTTTTGGCAATGTTTTTACTGCACGCCGATTCGGAAAAATTGTTGCGTGTCGGCATTGATGGGAATTGTGAACGTCAGCAAACCACCTCCGCCATTGGTTTGAATCGCCGTCCAATTTGCCGGCGCGAGCTGCGGCGTGACTTCAAGCACGTAGTTGTATCCCGTTTGCGAGTTGACCTGCAACGTGAGGTTCGTTCCGTTCCACGATGGCGGGAGGATCGTCGGCGAAGCGGCCGGTTCCAACGCCAAGGCCAGAATTCCCTGGCTGTTAAGCCTTGAGGTGTCCCAAAACAGGTTTGTCGGGGACAACGCCGGCAGACTTGTCGCGGAGAATGCACCGCTGATCGCACCGGAAAATAACTGAAACGAATCGCCTGCCTGCAACGCGCCACCAATGTTCGTCACCGTCAGCGTGCCGCCGAGCGCCAGCGTTGCGGCAGAAATCAAATCCGCATTTTGGGCATTGGTGCGGTTGAGTTCCATGACCGCTGTGCCGGACAGCACAAGGCTATTGGCAAAGTTCAAGGTTCCCAACGGTCCGGGACTTACCGTGCCGTTGACGGTGACATTGCCCGACACACTTCCGACACCGGCAAGCGTTTGGGAACTACCGACTGCAAAACCGCCGGACACAGCCGCAACATTCAAGACCGCACCGCTGGACAGTTGAATCATCGGCGTGCCGCCAATCGAAGCGTCGGCGCCGAGCTGGAGAACAGCGTTGCTGATTTGTGTGGGGCCGGTATAGGTATTGGTATTATTCAAAGTCCAGGTGCCGCTGCCGGTTATATAAACGGAAACCGTGGTAGCCGGGCCGTTGTTGATTCCGCCGGAAACGGAGCCGTTGCCGGCGCCTTGGAACATAACGCCGGGCGAACCGGCCACGCCGGAAATAACTCCGCCATTCAAGACCAGCGTCGAACCGGTGTCCGCTTGAATGCCAATCGGCGACGTGCCACCGGAGAAGATGCTGATTTGATCGCTGATGACATTGCTGCCGCTGACGCTTTCAATCGCCACCGTCGGCCCGGTGCGTTCCGCAACGCTGATGGGATTTCCCGTGGCCACGGTCACGCTGTTGGACAATTCCAATTCTCCCGTCTGGGCATTATTGGGAGCGATCGTAAGAGCGGAACCGGAGGGCAACGCCGCGCTGTTGGCGATGCACAGCACGCTATTGCTGGATAAGAGGGTGCTGCCTTGCGCGCCCGAACCGGTGAGCACGATCGTGCCGGCATTAATGGTCAAACTGCCGCTAAAAGTATTGTTCGCGGTCAGGATGACCGGGCCGGTGTTCTGCATCAAAACCGGACCCGCGCCGCTGATCAAATTGTTGACGACCAGATTATTGGTGGAGTTGATGATTAGCGAAGCATTGGGATTGACAAGTATTACGCCGCCCGAACCGAGCGCATTGGTGGTGCCGCTCAAGATTTTAATGTTACCGGAAGTGCTGGCGTTCGTCCAATTGCCGCTGTAACCGGAGTTGTTGCCGGTGAGAATCACCGAGTTGGTTGTGCTGTTCATGTTTACGGTCAGATTGCCGCTGCCGCTGATGGGGGACTCCACCAGGATGTCCGCGGCATTGGCGCCGGTCTGATCCGTGGTGATGACCGAATTGGCAGACACCTGAATTGTTCCCGCTACCGCAGGACCGTCGGGAGCAAATCCTCCGTGGAAATTCATTGTCCCTCCGTTCAACAACAGATTCACGGTCGCCGCATTGCCGTTGGTTTCCCCGCCGTTTTTCAAATCCAGAATGCCGCCGCTATCAATCTGCAGGCTGTTGCCGGCAAATGCCGCAACCGGGCCGTCGCTGGCGGGTGTGCGCACGATTAACCCGCCGGGCGTTTCGTAGTTATTGGCACTGGTGGGCACTGCTGCGGGAGGGCCGCCCCAACTCGCCGCGTTCCAGTTCGTACCGGTACCCTCGGTAACCGTTTGAAAGATATTCGTCGCGCCAGTTCCTTGTGAAACCACTTGAATGGTGCTGACTGCACTGTTTCCACCGTTGTCGTAAGCCGTCGCGGTGATGGTGTAAGTCATCACCCCGTTAAAAGGCACAATCCAGGAAAACTGATACGGTGGTGAGCTGTTGGTCTGCTGCCCCACGCCGTTCACCGCGAACACCACGTTGCTGACGCCGTATTTGTCGGAAGCCGGGGACAAAACGTTGACGACCGTGCCGTTCGTCACTTGATCCGTCACGGGGCTCACGATTGAAACAAACGGGGGCATCGTGTCCGTTGTGGTGTCGTCGTTCAGCAGCGGCTGGATCGGGCTGTTGGAAATCGCGCCGTATTCGTCGGTGTCGTAATAGGGCAGGCCGATGCCCTCCTGGTAACCGGTGACGGCATTTGCCGGGGATGTGATCCGCCAGTCGTTTCCGTCGGTTGCATTGGTGCTGTTGAAATAGACCCATGCTTTGATTCGTGGCACCGATGGCAGATAGTTCGTCAGCGCGGCGAGAAACCATTGGGCTTTCGTTTCCGTCGGGTTGTTGGTCTGGTTGCAACCCGTTTCCGCCACCATGATGGGTTTGCCCGGTGCCACGTTGGTCAATTGAGTCACCGTCGTGGCCACAATGGCCGAAAAATCCTGCCATGGGTTCGCCAATCGGTTGTAGCCATCCAGCGCGATCCAGTCCACGTAGTTGTCGCCGGGATAAAGCGTGTCAATCGCCGTCGAGCCGGAATAGAGGGTGTTGACACACCAGACCCACGTGACATTCGTCGCGCCGACGCTCGTGAAAATATTGTGAACATGCTGCCACATCTGCACGTATTGGGCGGCCGTGTTGCCGTTGACACCCGCACACCACGGATACCAGTTGCCGTTCATTTCATGCGCAAAGCGGAGGAAAAACGGATGTCCCCAGGCTTTCGCCGAGGTCGCCCAGGTCGTGATATAACTGTCGTAATTGCCGGCGATGATGCTCGCCAGCGTGAAGGATTGCGTCACTCCTTCAGTGCCATTCTGCGGCTGCCAGGTGAACAGCGGAATCGAATTGCTGCTGCGAATGTTGTTCATCTCCGTCGTTGGAAACGTCTGCGTGCCGTTGGTGGACGAAGCCGTATCAGTCCATGAATCGAAATTATTGACAATGGAAACACCTTTCTGCGCGTTGCTCACGAAGTTGGTCACGGCCTGCCAGTCGGACGACGTAGTCAAGCCCCCTTCGCCGTCGGCATAGACGCCCGAATAAACCGACGGCTGGGCAACGGCGATGGTCATGGACCATTGCAACCATGCCGCAAAACAGAACGGAACAATGAAACTTTTTTTCATGCGGCGGAATTCGAATTCATCTTGATTTTTAAAAACGACCCCGGCTGCTTCTTCAGCAGCCGGGGTGTTGGTCGTTCGCCGGATAACTGCCGCCGCTCACGGAATAATGATGCGGAAGAACATCTGCCGATTGCCCGGAGTAATCGGGTTCGTAAAATTCAGCGTTCCACCGGTTCCCG
>JBEKBA010000103.1:0-12866 GCA_050015635.1 Verrucomicrobiota bacterium | reverse complement strand
TCTGGCCGATTCATCGGAGCATTGCAACCGATGCCGGAAATCGGTAGTCACCTGATTTGAATTTTCATTGTTGAGGCGGTTTTCCACGAAAAAAACATCCATAAATCAAAATCGAGATAATGAAGATTATTACAACTATGTGAGCCCACGAAGGCCAGTTTCTTGTGCTGCCGGGGGCAATAGCTATTAATAAATTAGAAAAAGCTAACATACATTCGTTTCTTCTTTTTTATGTCCGCAACTATCGAAATTTTAACAGCTGTTTCCGCCGACGCAACAGGCGGAATTTCAAGCATGGTGACAAACTGGAAATTCGGTAGTGGATCAGTCTGGCTTTAGTGGGGTGTCAGGCGCGCCGCATCATGACATAGGCAACTCCCACTCCCATTACGGACAAGCCACAACTGGCAACAGCGGCAGGCCACGGCGCACCGCACACAGCTCCGAGGTAGAAAGTGCCGGCAGCACAACCCGCAATCAGGATAACAGCCGTTGCAACGTTCTTGTGAGGAGTTTCTGCCTCGGTCCTTTTCGTGTCACCAGTGGTTTCTTTGTCCTCACTCATAATTTAATGATGGGTTATTACTCCTCTGACCGCGAAAATCAAGGCAACAGACCAACAATTTCTTCCAACCTCCAAATCCCGCGCCGTCAGGCGCATTGGCCGCACCGCCAGGTGCCTTGGCGGTTAATTCTGTTTTTTATAATAGAGTGCAGCGTCACGCTGCCTTGGCGGTTAAATCCATTTTCGCGTTAATTAGCGCAATTCGCGTCTAAAAATGCTTCGCCCTAATTTGTGTCTATTTTTCTTTTCCCTATTCCCAGACCCCAGACCCAAGACCCTAAACCCTATCCCCCATCCCCCGCGCCGTCAGGCGCATTGCCCATCTGCAAAGATATTGATTCTGAACGCGCCCAAAAAAACCGTGTCCAATGATTTGACAGGTTGCGCAACTCGCGCCACTGTTTGGTGTTGGTACTAATAGAGAGAACAAAGGTGATTATATGAAAACGCAAAATTTTAAAATACCGCTGATGACCCTTGCTGCCGTCACCGGTTTGGTTCTTTTGGCGGGAGACACCGTGGCGCAGGATGCCACCGTTGTCAGCCAGCCGGCAGCCACCGTCCAGAGCGCGCCGCGCCTCGCCTACAGCACGGCGGAAATCGTGACAATGGTGCAGGCCAAGATCGGGGAATCCACCATCCTCGCCTACATTCAAAATTCCAGCATGATTTTTCCGTTGAATGCGGCGCAAATCATCTATTTGAAACAGCAGGGCGCTTCCAACGCCATTCTTGACGCCATGTTGAACCATCAACCTGCGGCCTCTGCCGCACCCGCGGCGCAGGATTCCACGGCTGCTGCACAGACTTCCACCGCCGCGGTCGCACAAACATCCACCGCTGTAGCGCAACCCACTGTTACCTACGTTCAAACCCCTTCTCCAAGCCCCGTTTATGCCGCGCCGTATCCATATTACTATCCCTATTATGGATACTACCCATATTCGCCCGTTGTATTCTCATTCGGTTGGGGCGGCGGTTGGGGCGGCGGCTGGCGTGGTGGTGGCGGATGGCATGGCGGCGGCGGTTGGGGCGGTGGCTGGCATGGCGGCGGTGGTGGCGGCTGGCATCGTTAAAAATGACGGCAGGGACATCGCGCTGCGATGACCTTGGGGAGTCAGGGCATCCCATGGAAAGAACCTCTTTTCCGCGGTTGCCGGAAAGCCCAATTGGGCAGGTATATTCAATTTCCGCTTCTAAATCCTTGATGTTTATCCGCCGGATGAACGAATTCAGAAACGTTTTTTGTTGCATGACGCTCCCGTTCTTTAAGGTGCAGTGCAACTCTCCTACGTGGTGCGCATGATGTGAATCACAATCTCACGCCGGACGACACCCGGCAATTTTGTGACAGAGCCGAAGGACCAGCGCGTGTTCATAAAGTTTAAACTGGGTAATATGTACTTCGACAGGGATGGTGGTGCCACCCTCACGAATCAGGTCGCACTCAACGGTGTTTGAATCCTCTGCTTCAGCCACCGATGCGTCGTTACGCGCACGGCACTTATCCAGGGCCAGGAATTGTGATTGATTATGTCCGAGAATATCCATGCGCGTGCAACCCAGCAATACTTCGGCGCGGCGGTTGGCATCAATAATTCTCCCACTTTTTTCGTCCGACAGAAACGCCGCGTCGGTGAGGCATTCGAAGATCTCACGATATTTGTGTTCCGACTCGCGCATGGATTGCTCAGCCCGCTGACACTCGGCGTGTTCTTTGACTTCACGCAATGCCCGATCAACCGAGGGAATCAGGCGCAAAAGCCGGTGTTTGAGCACATAATCAATGGCGCCGTTTTTGAGCGCTTCAATCGCCGTGTCCTCGCCGATGGTACCGGAGACGAACAGAAACGGAACCTCCGGACGCTTCTCGCGGGCCAGCGTCAGCGCCTCCATGCCATCAAAACCGGGAATCGTATAATCAGAAAGAATAATGTCGAAGCCGCCTTCTCCCAGCGCGGCAATAAAACCCTCCCGGCTTTCCACGCGCACGAGCTGGCACTCCGGCCAGCGGGCCGAGAGCATCGCACCATTTAATTCCGCATCGTTCGCGCTATCCTCCAGATTAAGAATTCGCAATGATGTTTTCATCGTTTTGGTTTTCGACGGTCGTGTTTTAACCGGGCAGAATTATATTTGTCCGTGCTTGCGCTTGGTATGGGGTGTTTTACCCATAAAAACCACAGTTTGTTTTTGCGAAGCAAGCCATTGATGAAGACCGGCGTATGACTTTAGAAAATGGTGAACAAACCGTGGTTATTCTTTATAATTGAGCGGTGGCTGTGCGCAAGCATCGTCACGCTGCCCATCCCCGCGCCGGAATTTTCTGCTTTCTTCATTCTGCCTTCTGCCTTTTCAACATCCGTGTTAATCCGTGTCTAAAACGCTGCTTTCCGCTTGATCCGATCCGCACTTCTGATCAATTGATCTGGGCGTGCCGAAGAAAAAAAATGGTGGCCGTCTGCAAAGACCACGCAAACTAAAGCCGCCTTACCGCACCAAACCGGCGGAAGTTCCGCCTCCCGAAGCTGGTGGCCCACCGCAAGTGGCTGCCGTCCGCAAGGACCGTAATCGGGTGCAGCGTCACGCTGCCCGTCTGCAAACGGGTGGCCATCCGCAAGGATCGCACTTCCAACTCCACGAAGACGGCACAATTCAGGCAACACCATCGCGTCACGGTGGTGGCCATCCGCAAGGATTGCAAAGACCTCCGGTTTTGACTTTCCGCGACGACGCCCACGGCCTCTGGCTTTACCACGGCAACTGCCTCGAACTGCTCGACGCCATTTACGCCAAATACGGCGACGATGGCCGGTTCGACATGATTTTTGCCGACCCGCCCTATTTCCGACATGATTTTTGCCGACCCGCCCTATTTCCTGTCCAACGGCGGCATCACCTGTCACGCCGGCAAAATGGTCAAGGTGGACAAGGGCGACTGGGATCAATCCCGCGGCGCGGAACTCAACCATGAATTCAACACCGAATGGCTGCGACGCTGCCAACGCGTGTTGAAACCCAACGGCACCATTTGGGTGAGCGGCACGCACCACGTCATTTTCAGCATCGGTTTTGCCATGCAACAACTTGGCTACAAGATTCTCAACGACATCGCATGGGAAAAACCCAATCCACCGCCCAACTTGAGCTGCCGCTATTTCACCCACTCCACCGAAACCATTTTATGGGCGGCCAAAGATGAAAAAAGCAAACACACCTTCAACTATCAGGAAATGCGCAAAGTGACTGGCAAACAAATGAAAACCGTCTGGCGCGAGGTAGGGTCACCGCGCACCGAAGAAGGTGAAATCCAGGTAGGGTCATCGCGCCCCGGCCGCCATAGCGGAACGCGCGACGGCGACTGCGATGACCGTGGTGGTAGTCCGCAAGTGGGTGGTAGTCCGCAAGGACCACAAAATTCCGAAATCTTGGCGTCCTCTGCGTCTTGGCGGTTAGACCCCATCTGGACTCTGCCCGCTCCCGGCAACGGCGAAAAAACGCATGGCAAACATCCCACACAAAAACCCGTGGCACTGATTGAACGCTGCCTGCTGGCCTCGACCAACGAAGGTGATTTGGTGCTCGACCCGTTTCTGGGCGGCGGCACAACCGCCATTGCCGCTCTCAAATTAAAACGCCAGTGCGTCGGCATTGAGTTGGATTTCTCGCACCTTGCGCTGGCAATGAAACGCAGCGAACGGGAAATCATTGAAATCGCTTTGCGTTCGTTGCGCGTGCGAATTGAAGTTTCAGTTTTTTCTCAAATTGATCTTGATCAGTTTTCCGATTCGATCAATGGATCACGCGCGATGGACGACAAACCGCAAGTGCCGACCGAGCGCATTTTTCACGAATGTAAATTCGTGTTCCTTTCATGCGCCCAAGTTGAGCGTGGCTCGGTCGTTCACACGACGGTAGATGTGAGCTTGCAGGAAGCGTGGGCGAAAACCCCGAACGGAAAGAAACGCGAGACAACACACGTCGTCCGCTGTGAGACGGAAATCTTTCGTGTTAAATCAAGTTGAAGGCGTGGGTTGGTGATGATCTAATCTCACTAACGTATGAATCAACAACAAGCAGTTATTCAAACGATGGAACGACTCGGTGGCGTCGCAACACTCGGCCAGCTTTACGCGGAGATTTTCAAAATCAAAGACTGCGAGTGGAAAACAAAAACTCCATTCGCCAGTATTCGGCGAATCGTCCAACTGCATAATGAAATCTACAAAATTAAACCGGGCCTTTACGGATTGACTTCCAAAAAATCCGAACACGAGGCGCGTGGCATCGTTGCTGAGACAGAAAAGAACAAAGACTCAGCGGAAGTAAAAAGTTTTGGTCACACTTATCATCAAGCCTTGCTACTCATCGTCGGCAAATTGAGAAGGTTTGATTGTTGGTCGCCGAATCAGGACAAAAACAAAATGTTTGTGAACGAGAGCCTTGGTTCATTGCGGACATTGCAGGAGATGCCACATTTTTCATACGAAAGCTTGGTCAATCGCAGCGCAACTGTAGATGCTATTTGGTTCAACGAACGAAAAATGCCGAACAGCTTTTTCGAGGTTGAGCACGGCACGGACATGAAAAATTCCTTGCTCAAGTTCAATGACCTCCAAGATTTTCATTCTCGAATGGTAATTGTTTCTGATGCTACCCGGCGCGGTGAATTTGACGCTAAAATTAAGTTCTCTGCTTTCCGTGACATCGCCGAAAGAGTGGATTTCTTGCCTTACGAACGGCTGGTCAAAGATTACGAATACGAAATTGAAATAGGCGGTTCTGATTTCAAACTTTAACTTTCTCTGCGACACCGGCTTTTTAATTCACCGTTCTCAAGTATTTGCAAGTTTTGCGCGAGTCCTTGCGGACGGCCACCATGCTTCACGTCAGCTCCGGCCTCTGGCGTCTGCCGTAAACCCCGCACGTTTGTGATGCAAGGCTGGCAGTATTGTGAATAACTCTTCCTTGAAGTTTTTCTAAAGACCTGTTTAATGGATTTAATCGGTCAGAAAATTCGTTAACCCTTGAGACTCATGAAGACGGTTTTAATCATCATTGCCATTTTTGGCAGCATCTCAATTTCCCATGCGCAATTCAACTTTTACTTTTACTCTGCGTCGCTTGACGGTTCTCAGGAAATACCACCGAACTCTTCACCGGGTATTGGTGACGCCGATTTCACCCTGAGCAACACAACGTTCAGCGTCACCTCCGGCTCCTATTCGGATTTGCAGGGAAACGCGAGTGGCATCACGGTGAACATCTCTCCCCCTCCGGGGACCAATTCGCCGGTGATTTTCAGCCTTACGCTGAATTCACCCGGGACAACCTCCGAACCTTCACCGGTTTTACTACTTTGACTTCATCGCTAATCACCGACCTCAATAACGGCAACCTCTACGTCAACATCCAAAGCAGTGTCTATCCGGGCGGTGAAATTCGCGGGCAAATCGTGGCCGTACCCGAGCCGGCAACGATGGCTTTCATAGGTATCGGTTTGCTGGCTTTGCTCGCGTTGCGACGCCGGAAGCTTTGATTTTCTTCCGGCTAACTTCACATCAGCAGCATGTCTGGCGTCTGCCGTAACAGTCACGCTGCCTTGGCGCTGCCAGTGAGGCTCGCACCTTGGCGTCTTGGCGGTTAATTTTATTTTCGCTCTGAAATAAATCTGTTTCACTTGTCCTTCCAGCAGCGGTAATTCAATTTTAAGAGTACGAATTAAGTTTTGTCTTTGAATGCCAGACGATCCGGCCATCGAAAAATTGCAGACGTGCTGTTGCGTTGTCGGCGGCGGACCGGCAGGCATGATGCTTGGTTTTCTGCTCGCGCGCGCAGGCGTGGAAGTTGTGGTTCTCGAAAAGCACGCCGATTTTCTGCGGGATTTTCGGGGCGATACGATTCATCCCTCGACGCTGGAATTGATGCACGAACTTGGAATTCTTGACGAATTTTTGAAACGGCCTCACAACCGGGTTCGCGAAGTTCACGTCACGATGGGTGACACGGAAATCACCATGGCAGATTTCACCCATCTGCCGACCCGCTGCAAGTTCATCGTGTTCATGCCGCAATGGGATTTTCTGAACTTCATTGTCGGGCAGACAAAACATTTTGCAAATTTTCAATTGCGAATGGAATCCGATGTCACGGAACTCATCAATGGCGGCGGGCGCGTTGTCGGCGTAAAAGCAAAGACGCCAAAGGGCGAATTGGAAGTCCGCGCGGATTTGATTGTCGGTGCGGATGGACGCAGTTCGACGGTACGTGAGCGTGCCGGACTTGAAATCATTGACCTCGGCGCGCCGATGGATGTTTTGTGGATGCGGTTGCCGCGGCGCGCGGGCGACCCGCCGCAGTCGCTTGGCCGTGTCAATTCCGGCGCAATTCTGATTATGCTGGACCGCGGCGATTACTGGCAATGCGGCTTCGTTATCCGCAAAGGCGCATTCGATGAAATTAAGCAAAACGGTCTGCGGGCTTTTCAGGAACGCCTCGCAATATTTGCGCCGGTTTTCCGCGACCGCGTCGTCGAATTGGATGACTGGAATAAAATAAGATTACTGACCGTCAAGGTGGATCGTCTGCGACGCTGGCATAACCCCGGACTGTTGTGTATCGGTGATGCGGCCCATGCCATGTCGCCCATTGGCGGTATTGGAATCAATCTGGCCATTCAAGATGCCGTTGCCGCCGCAAATATTTTGGCCGGACCGCTTCGCGCGGGAACGGCAAACGAAAAACATTCCGGCAAAATTCAGAAGCGACGGGAATGGCCAACGCGTCTTACGCAACGTCTGCAACTTTTTCTTCAAAACCGTGTCATCCGCCGCGTTTTGAAAAGCGACCAACCGATTTCGGCGCCAAAAGTTTTCAAGCTTTTTCAACACTGGCCGTTTCTACGAAGAATTCCCGCGCGCATCATGGGAATTGGCTTCCGCCCGGAGCATATAAAAACAATCGCCATCAAATCGGATGACTAAAATTCGGCAGTAGTTGCAAGTTTTGCGCGAGTCCTTGCGGACAGCCACCATGCTTCACTTCGGCAGGTCACTTGTAGGATTTTTTGCCAAACGATTTTATTGCCTGTAGGAGATGCATCACCAACAGCACCGTGCCGCCTATAATAACAAACAACAATGATGTTCTAACCCACCATGGCGTGGAATCGTCGGCCACCGTCGGTCCCAGAATATGCCATCCCAGCACAAAGGCCGCCCCGATGAGCAAAATGTCAACAAAGCCAATCCCCATCAAAACCTGTTCTCTTTCCTCAATCTCCGCCGCCGTCGGCACCTTGTCTTTCTCCAAATCCAATTCCAGTTTCGCCACCTCGATTTCCTTTTCTCCAATTTTTTCCGGCCCGGCATTACCGGCTTTCAGTTTCGCCAATTCAAGTCTGGCTTCCTTAAGACGTATAATTTTTTCCTGATCGGGTGCTTTCACCTTGAGTTTGCGGATGAGACCCCGGCGCACGCTGGCCAGATAAGCCGAAAGCGCAACCAATACGGCGAGCAGAGTCAAAAGATTCGAGTTGGTCAGTCCAGTGCCGGGGTCGCTGGACCCGGCTTCGACATGGGTTACGTTGATTGAAATGGGGTTGGTAGTTGTGATGGAAGACGGGTTGGACGGCATGGTCACCACCGTGTTGGTGCCGTTATTCTCAATGACGACGGTATTCGGGGCTGGCGTTTGACAGCCACCTAATAACAACACGAAGGCGAGCGCCATCAATGCCAGCGTCAGGCCCGGTCTCGCGCGAAATGGATAATTCGAACCTCCCATACTAACTTTTCAGTTTTTAAGGTTTGGATGAGATAATTGCAATCTTTTTTGGACTCCTTGATGACATCCGCCATCAGTTCCAGGTTTTGTGCAAGTCCCGGCGGTTAAACCCTTTTTCGCGTTAATTCGTGTAATTCGCGTCAACTTTTTCTTTTTCCCCATCCCCCGCGCCGGAGTTTTCTGCTTTCTTCATTCTGCCTTCTGCCTTTTCAACATCCGTGTTATTCCGTCTCCATCCCTGGCTTTTTTATGATTGGGTGCAGCGTCACGCTGCCCGTCCGCAAGGTGCTCACGCTGCCCACTGTTACCATCGAATTTTCCGGCGCAGAAAAAGAAGGCCAAGTCCGGCCAGCGCGATGGTTTGTGGTTCGGGCACCGGCGTGGCATCCACGTCGAATTGAAGAGCGTCGCCACTATTGCTGGTCCAGTATGAGCCGTGAGCGTCGGAGCTGTCGTATCGCGCGGTATTCATGATCCATCCATCACTGGAAGTGTAACTGGTCGAAGCGGTGTAATTCCAAAGATACGGGCCGGTTAAAGCGGTCGGTCTGGCGACCAGCCAATAAGGCGTCGAAGGAGACAGCGTGATGCCGGAAGCTGTGTAATTGTAAGTGCCGGCGGTGTCCGGCGCGGAAGAACCGCTTAACGTGCCGATGCTGCTGTCGGGCTGGCCGCTGCTGTTCGCATAAAGCATCAGAACGAATCCGCTGCCGGAGCTGCCCGATGTGTCACTGAATAAAAGGTCAACGGAATCCAAAGAATAGCCGCCGGAATCTGCCCCGGTCGTAAATTCGGCAGCCAGCCAATTGGCGCCAAGCGCCTCGACGGTGTCAGCAGTGGTATCACTTATATTTGATACATAGACCGTGGCTTGAGCGGGCACTTGGCGGGGCGCAAGAATGCCGGTTATTGCTGCCAGAATTGTCAGGGCAAATCTTCTTTTCACAAACTGATTGATGCTAGTGTATATTCACCGCCGGATTTTGTCCAGCATGAAAGCACGCCTTGGCGTCTTGGCGGTTAACCCTTTTCCGCGTTGCGTAGCAATGGGGAGAGGTGTTTCCATCCGTGTTAATCCGCGTCTAAAAATGCTTCGCCTTAATTTGTGTCTATTTTTCTTTTCCCCATTCCCAGACCCCAGACCCAAGACCCCATCCCCCGCGCCGTCAGGCGCATTGGCCGCACCGCAAGGTGCTCACGCTGCTTCGGGTAATAACAGGGAATTGCCAGCGCCGGAAATTTTCGATAACATGGACACATGGACAATCCTCTGAAAGCAAAGGTCGCATTGGTCACCGGCGCGTCACGCGGGATTGGACGTGCGATTGTCGAACGGCTCAGCCGGGACGGCGCTGCGGTGGCGGTGAATTATGCCACCCGGGCGGCGGCGGCGGAGAAACTTACGGATGAAATTGTGCGAAAAACTCCGGTTCCGGGATTGGAGGAATAAGCGGTGGCCGTGGCAGGCGGATTCGGTATGGGGGAGATTGCGGTGCGGCTGTGACTGGCCTTGTGCCTGCGGTAATCTACTCGCTTAACCGATAAAATTGCCGTGAGGCAGAGATGGGATTGGTCACCGTGAACTGCCCGTTGACGATGAATGGCGCGGAAGAATTGGTTGTCCAAACCGCCGATGAAAGGTTTGTGGTTGATTGCAGGTGGAACCCACCCTGGTTCGTCGGCCACATTACCACGACGTTGGTACCCGCCAGGATGACGCTTAAGATGGTGGGCGGGGACAGAATAACTCCAATCCCATAGACGGCCACGCCAAGGTCCCCTGCCACAAAGACTTTTCCATCCGCCACCGTGGGCACGGGGTATTTGACCGTTCCGGGGGCGTTATCGCCGGCCTTCATGCTGCTATTGTATAGTTCCTGGGACAGATTGGTGGCATTGAAGGCTCGCAAAATGGCGGGTCCGCTGCTGGTATCAGAGTCGGTGTTGTTGTAGGCGCTCGCATCAATGACCCAGGCGATGGCATTGCTTGTTCCATTCGCAGAAATTACCGGCGCATAACCGAGACCACCAAGAGTCACCGTGGATTTGGAAACCGGTGAGGACGACATTACGCCATTGGTGATCGAGAAAGCTTTCATGACATCGCCAGAACTCTGATAATAGATCCAATTGTTGAAGTAAGCCGGCGTGCCAAAGCTGCCGGCAATGGCGCTGTTCAAAGTCTGGAGATTAACATTTGCGGTGCTGCTATACTGTCCCATGTTGTCACGGTCCACCAGATAAATATTTCCGTCCTTGCCTGAGCCAACCATCAGATGCGGATGCGCCGCGCTTCCCGCCGAATCCGGCAGCAAACACGGCCCGCCCGAGCCGAGGTCATTATCGTTGGCCGCATCGGCGGCTTGGTCCTTGGGCGTGAAATAATTGGCCACTGCGAACCCGTTGGTGGTGGAAAGCTTGACGAAACTATCCCCGTAGTCCACGCCATTGGTGTTGGCGCTGAAACTTCCGTTTGCGGTCTCAAAATAAAGATTGTTGCTGGCATCGACGCAGAGTCCGTCTCCTCCCATCCAGAGCCCGCCTTCGCCGGCGTTGACACCAAACTCTGCCGTGGTGGCATTTGGGGTGGTGTTAAAAACATAGTTGGTCGCTTGCTGGAGATTGGTGGCATTAAAGCCAATGACCCAGCCATGATAAGGATCGGTGTCCCCAAAACTGCCGAAGCTAACATAAAGCATCCCTCCAGCCAGTGTCAGCGCAGGCCGGGAATTCTCCTGATTGGCATTAAATGTCACCACGCCGTTTGAGCTGTCCACTCCTGTTCCCGGGACCGAAGCGGCAACGAGAACCGGGCTGTAAGGTCGTTCGGTGCCGTCGGCGATATTCAAGGCATGGACATGGTGCTGGGCATTCGTCGTGTCGGGCACGGGGGTCGTCAAGACATCCACATAAAGCGTTCCCGCCACAGGATCGATGACCGGCGTGCCCGTGATGCCGATGAGAGGATTGAGAACATTGTGGTGATAGCGGGTGCCAAAAAGGACGCTCGTAGCCGCAGTTCCCAAGTTGGTGTGCCACAGTAATCCTCCATTTGTTCCTGCATTGCTGTCTGCATCGAAAGCATAAACGCTGTCATTCTCGGTGGCCACAAACACGACATCGTGTGTGCCTTGTCCGGTAATTGCAACCTTCGCCATATACAACGGCTCGGCATAAACCTCGCCATCCACCGTATAGGTGAACAATTTGAAAAAATGGTTGGTGTTGACGTTCGCTGGCGTCAGCACGACCTCATTCGTGTTCGCGCCATCACGGGCGTTATCGTAGTGGTAAGTTAGAATATTCTGCGAAACGCCATCAAGTGGCGACATTACTACAACAATTAGGGCTGTGGTAAGTGCAGTTGCCACCAATGCTTTTATGAACGTTGATGGAAATTTTGCGCTCATGTTTTTGTAAAAACGACAGGAAAATTTAAAACACGGACTAAATCGGGATTTCCCGTTTGGTTTCTTGCCCACGACCAGCGTGGACCTTTTTCTTAAGGCACTTATATACCTATTTACCCTAAAAATCCAAACAAAACAAAAACCACAATTAAAAAATTAAATGAAACCAGCACCACTCAAAAGAGCTAAAAAAGTTAATGGCGTTAAAATATTTGAGGATATTTTAAAACAGAATGAAGTGGACGATTCAATGTCATGGCATTTTCCATATGAAAATAGAGAACAGGCCATTAAAGAATTTGCAGAATTTCTTTCAATCGGTAAAAATCATTTTGTGGAGTCATTTTCAATAGACGTTCGCATTGAGCGCGAAATGAACGTGAACGAGGAGAAATATAAATGCCAGAATAAACAGTTCCGGGCGCGAACATAATAAATTTGTATTGCCGTCTATTTTTTCTTACGTTTTGAAATTTGTTGTAAATTAACGTCCTTTTTTCAAAGGACCCTTCTGGAAATTTATATTCCTTATCATCAATTTTCTCTGCTTTTAATTTCCCCAAGAGTTTTGTTATCTCCCGCTGAATATCTGGATTTTTATTACCAATGAAAATGTGAAGTTGGCTCATAATTTATAGTGGTTATTATTTGCGTTTCCCTATTCCAATCAACCCTAAAATCCCAACGCCAAGCGTTGCCACGCTTGAAGGTTCGGGAACTGGCTGAATTGACACAAAACTTAAACTTGAAGAAGTAGTTGAAAATTCCCGACTATAAAAGGCAATTTGATTGCCAGTTGCATAAGAAGTTTCAGCGGATATTTGGTCAACACCATCAATCGCCAAATCAACATCGCTGCCAGTGTCCGTAATCGTATAATTATACGCTTGTCCCACAGTTAATGAATAATTGCCTTCTGCAAGAACTGTTACATCTGTCGGTGTAAATTCCGATATCGAAAGACCGCCATACGTTCCATCGGGAGCTAACAGACTGATGCAAAACGGGTGTTTTTTATCCGAACCATTTTTCTTCATGGTAAAACCCATCACTGATCGCTGTGGAACGCGGATTTTTGCCCGGCGAATGGCTCGCTTGACTGCTTG
>JBEKBA010000102.1:0-9541 GCA_050015635.1 Verrucomicrobiota bacterium | reverse complement strand
AAACTGGCGCATCGCCCCATAATGAGGGCAACGATGAGGCTATTGGTATTGCGCTGCTGCTCCGAATCGCAGGGCAACTAACGACTGCAAGCGCCGACCTTTTTAAAGATGGTCGTCCCTACGCAGCGGCTGCACTTTTACGGCAACTTGTCGAGGTAGAATACCTTGCATGGGCATTTGAAACAAATGATCGAGACGCAGAACGCTGGCTTCACAGTTCTCGTGACGAGCGTGAGGAATTTTTCAAACCCTCAAAGTTGAGGCAGGCATCTCAAGGTAAGTTCCGAGGCAAAGATTATGGATATCACTGCGAGTTGGGCGGTCATCCAGTTCCGAGAGCCGAAATATTGCTGAGAGATGACCCAACTTTTAGTCAGCTTTTATTGTCCGATTTGCTCGGCCATACGATGCACATTTGGGTTCATCTGGGCGATTGGGCAGCTAAAAATAGGTGGGCGGCCTCCCCTTTCGCTCTGCGGAACGAAGCGATGTTGCATCATTATAAACAATGGCAACATGTCGATCACTTGATACAGCTTCCGCCACCGCCATGATTGGCAAAAGGACGGCACAACCAATGAACAAATTTACTGCACTTTTACTGCACTGCCTTGTAAGTCATTGATATTAAATGGAGCGGGCGAAGGGAATCGAACCCTCGTTTCAGGCTTGGGAAGCCCACGTTCTACCATTGAACCACACCCGCGCTGTGCGACGGGTAGTTTCTATCAAACCGTTTGGCGGGTTGCAATTGGTTTACGTCCGCAATTCCGCAATTCATTCCGCAACTTCAAGCCAGTTGATGGCTTCACGCAATTGGCTTTCAATTAATTTCTGTCGTTCGGCGGAAATGATTTTGCCGCCATCCAGTTCGCGCACATAAAAAGTGTCAATTGCCGCGCCGCGTTCGGTGACGATGCGTGCGCCCGCGATGTCCACGGCGAGTTTGGCGAAGGTTTGCGAGATTGCGTAAAGCAGACCAAGACGATCCTCGGTTTCAATCTCGATGAGTGTGCGTGTATCGGAAGCCCCATTGTCGAAACTGATTTCTGTCGCCATATGTTCTCCGGCGTAAGCATGATAAACCGGGCGGTTGTTGGTTTGGCGCGCGATGAGTGTTCGTAAATCAACGTCGCCGCCGTCCAAAACATTTTCGAGCAACGCGGCGAATTTATCATTCTGTTCGCGCGCGCCGAGGTTGCCGGTGCGCACGTCATTGACAAAAAACGTGTCGAGCGCGATGCCATCGGCGCGCGTGAAAATCTGCGCGCCCAGAATATTCAGTCCGGCGGCACTCAACGAGCCGGCGATTTTGCTGAACAAGCCGGCGCGATCCCAGGTACAGATTTTGACGAGATTGTAACCGCGGTCGGGTTCGTCCAGCCACGCGGTCACGGGCGCGAGCGCATGTTTTTTTTCCAAAATGAGTTGGTGCATAAAACGGTGCGTGAGTTCGAGGTCATCGAGAATTTCCCGCGCGGTTCGGATTTCAAAATAGCGCGGCGGCAATTGGGCAAAGTGCGCATCAAGTTCTTCGTCGTTGATTTCCTTTGACGCGATGTCGCGGACTTCCTGCCGGAGTAACTCCCGCTGTTGTTCCGAGGCGCGGACGAATTCCGAGCCGCCAGTGAGCAGCGCCATCGCGCGCGAGTGCAACTGCCAGAGCAGCGTGTCCTTAAAGCCGTTCCAGAGCTTGTCGCTCGTGCCCTGCGAATCGGCGAAGGTCAGCAGTGTGAGCAGGTTCAACGTTTCAGGGGTCTCAACTTGCCGAGCAAAATTGCGGATGACCGTCGGATCGTCGAGATCGCGCCGCTGCGAAACACTGGCCATGAGCAGGTGATTTTCGACGATGACGCGCAACGTATGCGCCGCCGTGCTGTCAAGGTGCAATCGTTTCGCAGCGTGCATGGCCATCTTCGCGCTGACGGCGGGATGCCCGCCCTTTTTGTGGCGCTCCGATTTTCCGACGTCGTGCAGAAGCAACGCGAGGTAGAGCAGGCCAGGCCGTTCCAGACTCTGAAACAGCGGCGCGTAATGGTTATATGGCGTGGCTTGCGCCTCCCACACGCGGTCGAGTTGCTCAAGGCAAACGAGCGTGTGTTCGTCGGCGGCGTATTGATGATAAAACTCGTGCTGCACCAGACAGGTAAGCCGGCCGAATTCGGGAATGTATTTGCCGAGCAGATTCACTTCGTGCATGGCGCGCAGAACGGGTGCGACACTGCCGCGCCGCTCCAGAATCGTCAGAAATGTCTCGCGCACGTGCTCGTCATTCAGAAAATCGCGGTCAACCAGCGAAATCTGATTACGAATCAATTGCGCAAGGTCGGGATGCAACGTCAGCCGCCGTTGCTGCGCGTGCAGAAAAACGCGCATGAGGCGGCGCGGCGAGTCACGGAAAATGCGGTTGGACGACGCGCGGATTTCTCCGTCCACAAACAAAAACCCGTCCATGGGTTCGGGCGCGGCGCGGCGTTCGGACAGCCAGCGGCGCAGCGAAAGTTTTTTTTGCGGCGGTACAATCAACGCCAGACGCTGCTCCAGCGTACGCGTGATAAGAAAAATGTTTCTCATGTGCGTGTAGAGCTCGCGCATGAATTTCTCGATGCGTTTGCTCGGCGAACGGTCGCCGTAGCCGAGCGCGTGCGCGACGGCGGGTTGCAAACTTTTGCTCAACACGTCGAGCGGACGGTTGACGTGATAATGCAATTCCGTCCGCACCCGCAGCAGAAAATCGTAGGCGGCTTCAAGTTGTTTGCACTCGGCGGCGTTTACAAACTCACGCTCCTGCAAATCGCGGAGCGAACGAGCGCCATATTTGAAAAACGCCATCCACAGCAGATTCTGAAAATCGCGCAGGCCACCGCAGCCGTTTTTGATGTGCGGCTCCTGCATGCAGGCGGAATCGCCGTATTTTGCGCGCCGCGTTGCCTGATCCGCCAGCCGCAACGCGATGTATTTTCCCTCGAACCCGACGACGCATTTCGTCACAAGCGTTTTTTGAAATCGCGCAAACAATTTTTCGTCGCCCGCAATCAATCGCGCCTCGATTAGCGACGTTTTGGATTGCATATCTGTGTTGGCGACCCTCACACAATCGTCAAGGCTGCGCACCGCGTGGCCGACTTTCAGGCCGATGTCCCAGAGCGGATACAGCACGCCGTCAATCAACTTGGACAGATATGGCAGCGGTTTGCCCGCCGCAATCTGGCCGTCGTGCAAAAACATGAAGTCAATGTCACTGTGCGGGTTCAACTCCGCGCGACCGTAACCGCCGATGGCGACGAGCGCGAGCGGCGGAAATTCCTTTTGCGCCTGCGCCGACAGGCTGCCGCGCGCTGCTTCCCAAAGATGCCGCAGCATCGCGTCGAGAATCGTCGCGCGCGCCTGGCAAATCTCGCGTCCGCCCGCGCCCGCGCGATGCTCTATTTTGAGCCGGTGCGTCTCGACTTTAAGAAAGCCCTTATAGCGCGCCAGTTGTTCTGCGGCGTCGCAATTCGACGGCAGCGCCAGACGCGCGTCCGCATTATCCTGGATTTTTTTCAGCAACCCCTGCACGGGCGCATAAGTTGCGAACAAAACATTTTGAAAGCAAGCGCGGTCGCCATGCAGGAAACCTTTTCGCGTCCCCGCCGTCCGGTTACACTCTGCGTGTCATGCCAGTCCAACTCGATCCCGATGCCGCCCTGATGCTGCGCGTCAAGCGCGGCGACCGCGCGGCGTTTGCCGGGTTGGTGGACAAATACAAGCAGCCCGTGTTGAATTTCATCTACCGTTCGCTGCGCGACGAGGCTGAGGCCGAGGATCTGGCGCAGAATGTTTTTCTTCAGGTCTACAAATCCCGGAAACGCTACGAGCGCACAGCAAAATTTTCCACCTGGCTGTTCACCATCGCGCGCAACCTTTGCCTGAACGAACTCCGCCGCCGTTCCCGGCATCCCGCCGAATCACTCGAAGAAACGCACGCCGAGAACGAAGACCGGCCACACCGGCAATTCGAGGACAAAACCACCATCGCGCCGCCGGAAAAATTATTGCACGGCGAACTCGCGCAAAAAATCGAGGAAGCGCTGGCCGAGCTGCCGGAAAACCAGCGCACTGCCATTTTGCTCTGCCGGCAGGAAGAATTAAGCTACGAGGAAATCGCCGAGGTTTTGGACTGCTCACTTTCTGCCACAAAATCACTCATCCATCGTGGACGCGAAACGCTAAAGGAAAAACTCAAGCCATATCTGCGTACCGGCGCCTGGCATGGACGTGATTGAAAATGATTTCGGTGACGGGAAAAATCCCTGCGTGGTGAAAATGAATTGACTGACGCCATCAGCGCTATTGTTGTCAGCGGAAAAAACTTGGCGGTCTGCAAATTCAAGGCTGCTGGGTGGACGTGCGCGATCCCGAAACACTGGCGGAGTTGGAAAAGGAAGGTTAGGAAACAAACTTCGGTTCATACACCGGGCCGAGATTGTGCTTGCGGAGCAGTCCGGAGAATCGTGCGATGGCCCGCTTCTCGTCCTCGCCGAGGTGATAGTGGATGTGCCATTCGAAGTAATCGCGTCGAAAATCCTCATCGTATTCCTCGCGCGTTTCGATGAGATAATCCAAAGTTTCCATGCCGAATTTTTTCGCCTCACGTAACTCCCGCCGCAATTCTTTGTTCTCAATCCCGCGCCGTAACGCCCAGACCGCATAAACGAAGGGAAGACTTGTAAGTTCGTGCCAGGCGAAGCCAAGATCAAAAATTTTGTGCGTGTGCGGCGCGCGTTGAAAATCAATCGCCCGGTTGCCGATGAGGAGGACGAAATCTTTTTCGTTTACAGTTTCATAATTTTCCAGCGGTTTGAACTCCGGCTTCAATCCGCGTTCGGCCAGCAGGACCTTCAACAGGTTCACGCTCGTGAGCGATGCCGTGTCGCAAAAAATTTCCCTGGCCTCTGCCAGCGGCTGCTTATGCGCGAGCAGGACGCTATAAACTTCGCCGAGCGACGCGATGGCGATGCCATCGAGGATGTCGTAACGGTCGTTGAACAAAACCTCGGTGATGCTGACGAGCGCGGCGTCCAGTTCATCGCGGCGGAGCATTTCGGCGAGTTTGGCAGGTGTGGCAAAAATGAGTTCGCTCTCGACGCCACGCGTGAGCGGCGCGGCATTGAGATAATGCACCGAACCGATGCGGAATTTTGGAGTTTCGTCACTCATTTAAGTTAAGAACGCATTTAGCGAATCGGTATTCGATCGAAAGTTTTCCAAAAGGCGTTTTGGATTTTGCCGATTGCTTGGACTCGAACCTGAAAAGAAAACAGGAAGGGATTTTCCGTGACCTTCTAATTTCCAAAAACGACATTGAATACCTTTTGCTTTCTTTCGAGATGTTAATTTGAATGAGTTAATACCAGCACATTCGGAAATCAAAGTATCGAGATATTTTTTCTTGCTCGCCGTTCCAGCCACCAAAATAATTTTGGGATTCAAAAATTTGGCTAAGGTTTGAAATAACCAAGCAATATCTTGCCGGAGCATAACCTCAAACTGTTCGGCTTGTGTTTTATTATAGACGCCAAAACTTGATGTGGCTCTCGGTGAAATATCTAAATGAGCAACTCGACCTTTAGCATAACTTGGTGCGCCAACTAATTCACACAAGGCTTCGTTCCATCTTTCAAACCATTTGTGTGGATCTGAAAAATAATTGAGAAAGCGGTCCGTGAGAAATTTTTCAGAAAACCCATCTTGCCAGCTTCGGTTTTTGAATTCATCTGCCGACGGGTTCAATCCAACTGTAACAATTTCAGCTTTCAGAAGGTTTCCAAAAAACGGAATTGGATATTTAGGTTCCCCGATTTTGAAAAGTTCAGGAAAGTCTGATGGCGAGTTACTTGTCCTTTGGCGAATTTCAGCACCGAATTCCTGAATTTGTTGAAACGTCGCCATTGTTAAGCCGTCGCTAGATTGTCTTCCAACACTTTTGAATGCGCGGAATTTTCTTTGACTTCAATGGCAGCCGAATTTTCCAGAATTTTAATAGGTTCGTAAAATGTGTTCCGTTGCACCGGCGTTCTTCCGGCTTCGCGGATGGCCTTGATCATTTCCGCTTCGGTCTGCAATTGCGGCGAGGTCGCGCCGGCCATGTGGAAGATGTGTTCCTCGATGATGGTGCCGTGCAAATCGTTCGCGCCGTAGCTCAACGCCACTTGCGCAAGCTTCAGGCCGAGGCCGACCCAATACGCGGTGATGTGGTCAAAGTTGTCGAGGTAGATGCGGCTGACCGCAATCGTGCGCAGCGAATCGAAGCCGGTCGGCGGATGCGCAACGGGAATGTCGTTGTCCTCCGGCTGATACGCGAGTGGCACGAAGCCGGTGAAGCCGCGCGTCTCGTCCTGCAATGCGCGCAATTGCCGCAGATGATCCACGCGGTCGGCGAGACTTTCGACGTGACCATAAAGCATCGTGCAGGTGCTGCGCCCGCCAAGCCGATGCCAGGTACGATGAACGTCCAGGTATTCCTCGGCGGATTCCTTGCCTCTGGCGATTTGGGAACGGACTTCCTTGCGGAAAATTTCCGCGCCGCCGCCCGTGAGCGAGGCGAGGCCGGCATCTTTCAATTCAATCAATGTCTGCTCGACGGATTTTTTGGCGAGCCACGCGAGGTGTAAAATTTCGATGGCCGTGAAACATTTCAATTGTAGCCGGGTATCCAGATTCTTCAACGCACGCAGGATGTCCGTATAATAACTGAACGGCAGCGACGGATGCAGTCCGCCGACGATATGCAGTTCCGTAATGCCAATTTTCAACGCCTCGCGCGCCTTCCCGACGATTTCCTCGACGGAGAACTGGAACCCGTCTGCGTCGCGTTTCTTGCGCGCGAACGAGCAGAACTGGCACGACAAAATGCAATAGTTCGAGTAGTTGATATAACGGTTGATGATGTAGCTGGCGCGATTGCCGTCCTTCTTCTGCCGCGCAAAATCCGCAATCGCGCCGACGGCGTTCAAGTCCTTCGATTCAAACAATTGCAACGCATCAGCTTCAGAAATGCGCTCGCCAGCGGCAACTTTGGCATAAATGTTGCGAAGTTCGCTTCGTTGAACGAAAAAATTCACAAAAGACGATTAGCAGAAATTGCGGTTTTGGCAAATTCAGTTTATCCATGACTTCAAGAGTTGCAAATTGCAAACTGCCTGGGTTGTTTGGAGATTTGGAGTGATTTGACGGCGAAGGTCATAACGGACTTCACTGAATTACTGCTTGAACAGGGGCTTTTCATGTACAGTCTAAAAGTTGTTGCGTTCGGATGAATTAATGATGAACCGTTATTTGGCGTTTTTAATTTGCGCTGCGCTCGGAGCGGTGATGCTGAGCTATGGCTTGCTGGTGCCGGTGCATCTGCGGGCCGTGGATGCCAGCATCATCCAAAGGGCGGGCAGAAATACGCCTGCCTTGACCGAATTGGGACTGACGCTGGTGAGTGAAAAGCAATTGGGAGCAGCGCAATTGATTTTGCAGGCGGCGCAGATAGAGAAGCTTCCCGGCTGTGAAAAACTCGGTCTGGCGGCGACCAATTTGATACAACAACATCCCGATTGGACGGTTTGGGGCGGTGGGGATGTTCGCTGGAATCGTCTCTTGGAGAGTGATCCTTCGCTGCCGAAGTCCGGTTCGGAGCCTTTTACTGAATTCGCTGTTCGCGAGGAGAACCGGCGATTGATTCTTGAGACTTTGCGGGGTTCGTCGCGCCCAGCCGTGCAGGAGTTGCTGCGCTGTCGCACGCTGTCCAACACTGTCCTGTTCCCGCCACCGCAGTCGGCTTCAGGCCAGGCCTTCGATGCGGCGGTTTCGATCTGCGGGCTTTTGTTGGAGGGAGGATACTTGACGACGGATTTAGACAATAACGTATCCAAACTGGCTTCGGTGGCAAACAGCGGTGAAAGTTCGCAGCCGTTGGAAGAGGTATTGATGGATTTGATGTCGTTGGGCCAGAGATTGAACTGGAACCAGCTTGTGATGTTCGTCAGTCGGATTCAAGATGCCGGAACGCTGCACCTGCTCACCGAGCAGGTTCGCAACGCTGGTGGGCAGTTGCCCGTTCTTTTCTCCTCCGTGCTGCTTTCCGGCAGACCGACGGACGTGGCGAAATATGTTATGAACTTCAGTCAGACGGGGCTGAATGACCTCGGCTCAAGTCTCCGCTTTGGGGTGGGTGGAATGAACGAGCTTTTGCAGCGCGACCAACGTCTTTACAGCACAGGTTTTCGACATCAAATGGCGCTGGGTTACAGCTTGCGGGTGCCGTGGCTGGCGTTTGGAATGAAATGGCTGGCCTATTTGTTGAGTGGATTCCTTTTTGCCGCGGCGTTGCATTTTGTGCGACCTGCCGTATCGTCCTTGGAGCGGCCGTTGCAAGTGCGCGGGTTCCATGTGGCCCGCGAGATTTTATTTGCGTTGGGTTTCCTGCTGGTGGTGCTGCTTCTGAGCGAGCCGTTTCTCGCCCAAGAGAGCCAGAAAGAGGATTTTTCCTTTCGACTGCACTTGCCCATGGTGGACAATGTAGTCCCGGCTGGATTCGCACGCGCTCATCCAAACATTATGAACAACATAATTATACTGACACTGCTCCTGTTCTTCGTGTTACAGGGTTTAATCTACATCGCCTGCCTCGTGAAGCTGGCGGAAATTCGCCGCCAGAAAGTGCCGCCACGCATGAAACTGAAGCTGCTCGAAAATGAAGACCACCTGTTTGATGCCGGATTGTATCTGGGATTTGTCGGCACCATCATTTCGCTGATTCTGGTCTCGATGGGGGTGATCAAGTTCAGCCTGATGGCAGCTTATTCGTCCACGTCGTTTGGCATCATTTTCGTGTGTGTGTTTAAAATCTTCAATCTGCGCCCGACGCGCCGGAAATTGCTGCTCGAGGCAGAAGCTGAAACCGTAGAATCCTCCGCGCCCGTTGTTACAAGGCCATGAACCGCAGCATTCTTATCGTCATCTGCGATTTCCTGCTGTTGAGCCTGCTGACGTTTTCGACGGACCTCAGCAAAATGGCCGGCGATAATGAAGGTGCGCAACCGACCGCCAAAGTGGAGGTCGCGACCAACCTGGTTGAGAGCAGCGGGAAGGATCTTGCGGCGGTTATGAAGCTGGCGCTCAACGAAGAGCAAAAAAATCGCGAACAGTTGCAGGCGGAACTTACAAAGGCCCGCGAGGCTGCGCAGCAACAACAGGCGCTGTTGAGCCAGCGCGCGCAAGAAGCACGGCAATTACAGCAGCAACAGGCGAACCTTCAACAACAATTTGCCGCGGCACTGGCCAACGTCAATAACCTGAACCAGCAACTGCAAAGCAGTTCCGCAGAAGCGTCGCTGTCCAAAGAACAACTCGCGGCGAAAGAAACTGAAGTTCAGAAACAATCGGCACTGGCTGCCAGCTTGCAGGAGCAACTCGGCCAACTCGCGAAAAGCAACCAAGCTGCCCAAGTCGAAAAACAGCAATTGGCCAACCAGCTCCAGTTGGCCGAAGTGGAAAGGCGCGCCGCCGGCGA
>JBEKBA010000101.1:0-9658 GCA_050015635.1 Verrucomicrobiota bacterium | reverse complement strand
CACCCCGACCGTTTCGCGCAACGCGGCGTGCTCGGCCAACGCATCGCCATAATCAGCGACAATTTCTTCGCCATTCAATTCTGCAAACCGCGCGTAAAGTGCGTGATGAAATTCGTGCAATGATAAACTCATGTTTTGTCATCAGAATGTCACCGTTCGGGTGAAGTGCAAAATGGAATCGAATTGCGCTTGCGCCCGCTTCTCCGCAAAATCGGCGCATGAACTTGGATGTGCTTTATTCCGAACTGACACTCAAGACCAAAACCAAACTCGTGCTCGTCGTGCTCGACGGCCTGGGTGACATCGCGACGAAGGAACAAAATTACCTCACGCCGCTCGAAGCCGCCTCAACGCCGAACCTCGACACAATTGCAAAAGATTCCGCGCAAGGTCGCATGATTCCCGTTGCGCCGGGCATCACGCCGGGCAGCGGGCCGGGGCATCTCGGGCTTTTTGGTTACGACCCGCTGGAATTTCAAGTCGGTCGCGGCGTCATTGAGGCGCTCGGCCTCGGTGTGGAACTCAAGCACGGCGATGTCTGCGCGCGCGCGAATTTTGCCACAGTTGACGCAAAAGGAGTCGTCACCGACCGTCGCGCCGGACGCATTCCGACGGAAACGTGTGAGAAACTTTGCGCGATGCTTGCCGCCAGGGTGAAGAAAATGGGCGACACGGAAATCATCATCAAGGCTGGCAAGGAACATCGCTTCGTCGTGGTGTTTCGTGGTGCGGGACTTGAAGGACCGTTGACGGACGCCGATCCGAACCGCGAAGGTTTTCCGATTCCGACCGTCAAACCGCGCGATCCGGCAAACGCAAAGCAGGTGAAAATGGCCGCGCTCATCGCCGATTTTTACAAGGCCGCGCTGCCTATTATCGCCAAGGAAAAACCGGCCAACGGTTTTCTCATGCGCGGCATCGCACACCAACCGCACATCCCGCTATTTGAAGATCGCTATTTGCTCAAGCCCGCCGCACTCGCGGTTTATCCGATGTATAAAGGCTTGTCGCAACTCGTCGGGATGAAAAAAATCGAAGGACCGCAAACTGTCGCGGAACAATTCGAACGCTATCTAAGGGAATACGACAAATACGATTTCTTTTTTATTCACTACAAATACACTGACAAATACGGCGAGGACGGGAATTTCGCCGCGAAGAAAAAGGCGATTGAAGATTTCGACGTCGCGTTGCCGATTCTGTTAAAAAGAAAACCCGACGTGCTCGCCATCACCGGCGACCATTCGACTCCTTGTGCGTTGCATGGCCATTCGTGGCATCCGCAGCCGGTGCTGCTGCACTCTGCATGTTCCGGCTCGGACAAATTGGAACGCTTCACCGAAACCGGCGCGAACCTCGGCTCGCTCGGCGTGTTCGAATCGAAATTTTTGATGCGCCTCATGCAGGCGAACGCGAAGATGTTCGACAAATTCGGCGCATAATTTTTCGGCGACAATGAATCTGCCGAACAAATTGACCGTCTCGCGTTTTGTGCTGACGGCCTTCTTTCTTTGGGCGTTGTTCTGCCCGTGGCCGATTCCGTTCAGGAACACCTTCGCCCTGATTTTTTTCTGCGTGGCGAGCTTTACGGATTTTCTTGATGGCCGTATCGCACGCAGCCGCAAACTCATCACTAACTTCGGCATTTTGATGGACCCGCTGGCGGACAAAATTCTGATCTGCTCGGCGTTCATCGCTTTCATCGAAAGCAGTCATTTGAATCCGGACACGCCGGTCAAGGTCGCAGCGTGGATGGTCATCGTCATCGTTGCGCGCGAGCTGGCGATTACTGGTTTGCGATTGCTCGCGGCGTCCAAAAACATCGTGCTCGCCGCTGAAAAATTTGGAAAACACAAAACTATTTCACAGATAGTTACCATCATCGCATTACTTGTCACCGATGCCTGCCATGAATGGACACCACTGTTGCGGTATGTTTTTGCGCCGTGGGTGGGAACATTTGCTGAAATTACGTTGTGGCTGACGGTCGTGTTGACGGCAACGTCCGGCCTGATTTATTTGTGGCGCAACCGCTCAATTTATTTGAGCGAAGTTTGAAATGCAGAGGAAATTTTGCGCGCGCAGAAAAAATCAACGATTCGACGTCAGTGGCAATGTGTCACCGGAATTATTCGCCGTTTGATAAACGGCGGGCGGCAGACCAGCCAGCGGATTTCTATGGTGTTGATGCCTCAAGGCCATGCTAATAAGCATCGCGATCAATAGGAAACCCAGCGCGACGCCGCCCATCAACCCCCACCTCCAGTTGAACTTGGAAAGTAAAAACATGATTTGGTCGATCCGTGTGTAGGATTCCTCAACGAGCGGTGGCGGCTCGCTGAATTTTTCCGTGCGGCCCAGTTCGGCATCCAGCGCTGACAAAACCTGCGGCACGTCGAGTTTGAGCGCGCGGGCGTAGTTTTTCACCGAGCCGCGAATATAAACCGGCGCGGAGAACACACCAAAATTACCCTCTTCAAGCGCGCGGAGATGGTCGGTGCGTATTTTGGTCACGTCCGCCACCTGATTGATCGTCAGATGTGAAGCTTCCCGCGCCTGACGAAGTTTTTCAGCAACCTGTGACATATTGTCATTCATCGTTTTTAAGGGTTTTCTCCCGGTTTTGCAACTTTACCAGCACAAACTAAACCAACTTTAGGTAATGGGTCATTAGATTGTGCATTTGTTTTCAAGCCTTTGACACTGCTTTTATCAGTTCTTCCACCGTCCAGACCCTGTCTGTCAGGCCGCTGGCCTGTGCAGGTGTCTTGTTTGTAGTCGTATGCTTCCAGCACCAGTTCCAATAGCAGACAAACAACGCAACCGAGTGTTTCAAGTTGGCGAGCTTTTTGGAGTATCCCAACGTCAACCGCATGAATCGCCGATTGAACAAACGGATGTTTAGATTCTGCCGTTCGACATTACTTGTGCAAATCAAATCTTTGTTTGGTTGGCCGAGCACGGCGATTTTCTGGCCATGATGCAAACGAGTGGTGAGAATCGGTGTTCTTACCGGACGCTGCTTGCATAGAGACTCTTATTCCCTGATTTTTAATCAGGTGAAGAAACGTCCTTTGCTAAGTAACTTTGCCTTTTCATAGAAAAAATTAGAGCGTCCTGTTGTGCGGAAGCTAACATGGCACGATTTACTCTCCAAAATTCACAAACTACATGGCCACGGGAAATTCCTTGATGCATACCGTTGCCATGACGGTTTTCAAATCATCTCAACTCGCTATGGATTTTTCTCCGGCAATTCATTGAACGCCTTCACCATTTCTTCGAGGAGTTTTTTGAAATCTTCCAAGCCGGGCGCGGGAATGATGATGGTGTCGCGCCGTCCGCCGACGTCTTCGGTGATGCGCAAGAATCGTCCGCGCGGATTTTCTTTGAGCGTAAAGACAAACGTTTTGCGCTCGATTTCAATCTTCCCGGATTTAAGCGTGTCTTCGCTGGAAGGCGACCTGGGCTGATCGTAAGGCCGCCGTCCATAAGGCGATGGTCGTTCGTTTGAAATCATAATATCCCGCTGAAGACGCCAATGCTGGCGTCCAATCCAGCTTCATAAAAACTCGACGACAATATCAGTTTGTCAACTGACAAAACAGTTCCGATCGCAACGGTTCAAAGATAAAGAGTTTTGAAAAAACTGGTTGTTTCTGGAATTTCCTGGAATTCACAAAATATTCGCCGCCAGTTCGGCCAGTTCGGAGCGCTCGCCCTTTTGCAATTCAATGTGCGCGGCGATGGCTTGATCACGAAAACGGCTAACGACGTAATTGAATCCGTTCGACGACGAGTCCACGTAAGGATTATCAATTTGATACGGGTCGCCGGTGAAGATGATTTTGGTACCGTTGCCTACGCGGGTAATGATGGTTTTGGCTTCGAGCGGCGTCAGATTTTGCGCTTCGTCAATGATCATAAACTGATTTGCGATGCTCCGTCCGCGAATGTAACTCAACGCCTCGACGACGATGCTGCCGGAGCGCATGAGATCGCCGCTGCGGCGATGGTCGTGACCCATGTTCAGGTCGCTTAACATTTCGAGCGCGTCGTGGATCGGCTGCATCCACGGCGCGAGTTTTTCTTCGAGCGAACCGGGAAGAAAGCCGAGTTCCTTGCCCATGGAAATCGTCGGGCGCGCGACGACGAGCCTGCGGAATTCGCGGTCGTTGACGACGCGTTTCAATCCGGCGGCCATCGCAAGCAATGTTTTTCCCGTTCCGGCCTTGCCCATGAGCGTGACAAGTTTGATGCGGTCGTCGAGCAGCGCGTCAAAGGCAAAATGCTGTTCGCGATTACGCGGCTTGATGCCCCAAACGCCTTCTCGGCAATCCAGAATCGGCACGAGTTTTTCGCCGGTCGCGTCCACTTTGGTCAAAGCCGCGCGTTTCGGATTCGTTTCGTCAAGGAGCGTGCAGTATTCGTTCGGGAAAAATTTCCTGCCCTTTTCCAGGAGAAATTCGCTTTTCCCGCGAAACGCCGCGATTTTTTCCGGCGCGACCAGCATTTCCATCATGCCGGTGTAAAGGTCGGTAATGAATACGCGGTCATTCTCATAATCCTCGGCTTGCAACCCGAGCGCGTCGGCCTTGATGCGAAGGTTGATATCTTTCGAGACAAGAATCGTGGGATTTTTCGGTTGCGCTTTTTGGATTCCCGCCGCAAGCGAAAGAATCCGGTTGTCGACGGAATGGGAACTAAAACCGTTCTCGCCGTTGACACCGTTCGCATGGCCGTTTTTGTAGAAAACAATTTTAAGCCGGCCGCCGGTCGGCAGTTTCACGCCTTCGCTCAAATGTCCCTCGCCGCGCAAACCGTCGAGCATCCGCGAAACCGCGCGTGCATTCTGGCCGAGTTCGCTGGATTCGCGTTTGAAGCGATCAATTTCCTCGATGACTTCGATGGGAATCAGAACACTGTTGTCGTTGAAACTCAAAAGCGAGTTTGGATCGTGCAGTAGGACGTTGGTATCAATGATGTAATTTTTCACAATTAAAAATCAGCGCGTTTTACGGTCGTCATGCGCCGATGCCATTTTTGAATTTCCTTGTGGCGCGCGGGCAACTGGTAATGGCCGGAGTAGAGAAAATTTTCGAGCATCCCGAACAAGTCGAAATCCACAAAGTGCGCGCGTTCGCCAAGCAAAAACGGCTGGTGCAACAGCATCTGTTCGAACGGAATCAATTTTTCTTCAAGTTGTTTAAGCAATTCGCCCTGCTGCTCACGCCATTGATCAAGGCAGCCGCGACCAAACTTGCGTTCTTTGTGTCGTTGAAAAACAAGCTGCTCGAGCTTCGGCACCAATTCCTTCCAATAAACGTCATCCAGCCGGAACGTGATTGCCTCGATTTCATTTTCAATGAATCTCCAAAGAATGGACTGGACGCCGCGCAATTCCGACGGAAACAAGTCGAGTTGAAATTTCTCGTTCAAATACTTGGCAATGACCTGCGAATCGTCATTGATTTCAAACACAACCGTTTTGCCGTCGCGGATAATCGGCACGCTGTAATAACGCTGTTTCGTCAGTTTCCAGACAAGCGAACGATCTTGATTCGGGATGTTGGTGATTTTAAAGGGCGCACCGGAAAATTCCAGAATGTGGCTCTGAACGAGGCAGAACGGACTCCACGGAAACTGAATCAGTTCAATCATTTCAAAATTTATCGTTCACTAACAACTGGACTTTAAGTCACCAACTGGTTTGTGACAAGCGTAAACACCACTTTACACCATTTTGTAACAGAGTTAAAGTCCCCTCATGGCTTCTGATTACGACGCAACGGAATTTGTGGACACCGATTTTCAAGCGCACAAGTCGCCCTTCGCAATGCCGGCTTCTGCCAGTGACCCGCTGCGCGCACCGACACGCGACGAAGTGGACCGCAAAGTCGTCGAGGCGCAGCAAAAACTCGCCGAGTTGAAACGTGCGCAGGACGATCTCGAACGCGAGCGCGCCTCGCTTGAAGAATTGCGCCGCCGTCAGACGGAATTTCAAACCGGTCGTCAGGAAATGATCCACAATTTGACCCGCGGACTCGGTTTGCTCGAAGAAGCCGAGTTCAACACCCGCCGCGATGCCGAGCAAATGGTCAAAACCATCGCCGATTTCCGCGACGCGCTGGCGAAAATCCAGACTGTCCACGATGAAACGTGGACGAAGGAAAATTTCAGCATCGAACTCACCCGCGCGCTCACGACCATCGAAAACGCGCGCATGGAGTGGAACGCCGCGCGATTGAAACTTCCTGCGCTCTCCGGTGAAGCTTTGGAAAAAAAGGAAGCTGAAAGCGCGCCGCAATCCGCCGTTTCGCCGTTCGCGAATTTAAGTTTCGGCGAACTTTGCAAACTCGGTTTGGCGATGACCTGGCCGTTGGGGCTCGTTGCGTTGGGTGCGCTTGGCGTATTAATTGCCGTTTTGTTACGCCACTGAAACCCGTTGTATGGCGTCCGCGAAGAAAAAAACCGACCCGATTTCCGATCGTTCGCGCGCGCTCAACCAGCAAATCGCCGCCCTCGAAGCTGAAATCAAAAAACTTGACACGCAACTCCAGCGCACGCCCGTCCCGAAGCTGCGCTCCACGGCAATGCCCCACGGCGCAACCGTCGCGCGGAAACCCGAATTGCCGCCGGTGCCAAAACCAGTCGCGCATGAGCCGGTTTTTGAGAAAATAAATCAAAAACTGTTTCAGTCGCGTGCTGAAATTGAAACGCCTGATCACTACAACAAACTCGGCGCGCGCAAATACGATCTGCCAGCGCTGTGGACCCGTCTGTGCAATCATTTTCGGCGCCCGACAACCACGAACCCGCGTTTGGTGAATTATCTCGCCGCCGGCGGCGTTCACGGCCTGCGCCCGATGCGTTACGAAAAACGCGTCGCGCGCAATCGCTTCATTTTACTCGTCGTTGCGCTGTTTCTCATCCTGCTCGGCATCATTTGGGTTTTTATCCGCAACCACTGACAAATTTGAAAATGAAAACTGAATTCTTTGAACTGCCAATCCCCACGCGCGACGGACAATTTGTTGCGCGCTATTCGGCAAAAGGCCTGACCGGACTGAACTTTCCATCGGCAGGAGGGGCGCTCCCGCGAGCGGTGAAACAAAACGGCGTCCCGGCCAAAATCCGCAGTTGGCATCACACAACGGAAACCGCGCTGAAAAATGTGCTCGCCGGAATCGAACCGAAGAATTTCCCGCGGCTCGATTTGGTTGGAACGGAATTTCAGAAAAACGTCTGGAACGCGCTCCGGAAAATTTCAACCGGCAAAACCAAAAGCTACGGGGGAATCGCCCGTGCCATCGGCAAACCCAAAGCCGTCCGCGCCGTGGGCGGCGCGTGCGGCGCGAATCCGATTCCGGTTTTGGTTCCGTGCCATCGCGTGCTGGCCGCAAACAAAAAACTCGGAGGCTTCTCCGGCGGTTTGGATTGGAAACGCGATTTGCTCGCGCGCGAAGGAATTAAATTTTAGCGCCCGGAATAATTTTCTCCGCTGAATTTTGCTTGAAACGAACTACGCGCAGGCGTAGAAAGGCTGTAGGTGTGCCCAACAGCCCCCTCGGGGGCTGTTGGGATGCATATGAAACCTGATTTGCCATGTGATAATCAATTAACTGTGAGCAAACAGACAACAACATCCCGCAAAAGTCACCAAAGCGTTAACCGTTTGACTCGTTCGTGCCAAGGTCGATGGAAAAAACATCGAACTAAATACGGCTACGATTCCAACGGGAATCTGACCAATGACACCATACGAAGCCTTGCCTATGACGACGAGAACCAGTTGATCAGCGTGATGGTGGCGAGCAACTGGCAGAGTCAGTATGTTTATGACGGGAAGATGCGGCGGCGGATTGAGCGGGATTATGCGTGGAACGGCAGTTCGTGGACGGAAACCAACGAGATTCATTTCATTTACGACGGCAACGTGGTGATTCAGGAACGGAACGCGAACAACAATCCGCTAATAACTTACACACGGGGCAATGTCCTCGTCCAGACCAACTCGCTCGGCCAGGTCACAACGATGGCCTACGATATATTCAACAACAAAACCAACGCCATCACCTATCTCGGTGCCCAGCCTTACGCCACCAACAGCTATGTCTATAACACCAATCTCGACCTAATGGTTGTTTCCACCGACCCGCTCGGCCACACCAGCACGTTCGCCTACGACTCGTATGGGGAGTTGACTAACAATACCGACGCCAATCATAACCCCACGACCAATTCCTATGATAGTAGTGGCAATCTTACGAGCACGAGTGATGCCTTGGGCGACACGACGGTTAATTTCTACAGTGGCAGCCTGATGTTTGGTTCGCGGGATGCCCTTGGCAACATCACGACCAATACCTACGATAACTATGACAATCTGATTACCACCGCCCTGTTGAACCCATCCGGCACAATCCTTAGCAGTAACACCTACGCCTATGACCTGAACGGTAATCGCACCAATTCCACCGTCTGGCGGCACGTCGGCACTTCTTGGGTTGGCGCAACCACCACTTACATTTACGATGCAATGAATCGCGTGATTCAGACAATTGATCCCGATGGCGGGTCAAACACCGTGGTCTATAACGCGACTGGCCAACAACAGACCACGATTGACCCGCTTGGCCGCACCAACAGCTACACTTACGACGCGCTGGGACGACTCATCCAAACGACCTATCCTGACACTACCACAGAGACTTCGGCTTATGATGCCAATGGCAATCGCATCAACAGCGTGGATCGCGACGGAAATGTGACGACCTACGAATATGACGCCTTAAACCGCATGACCAATACTATCTATGCGGATAATACCACGAGCACAACCGTTTATGACGGCGTGGGCCGGGTGGCGCAGACGATTGATGCGCGCGGCACCATCACCGCTTTCAATTATGATGCGGCGGGACGGCGGCTGGCTGTGACCAATGCCGTGGGCACAAGTGTCGCCAACACCAATTGGTTAAATCGTGACCCCATCCAGGAAACAGGCGGATTGAATCTTTACAGGTATGCCAACAACAATCCCATCAATGCCATTGATACGGACGGATTAGCAGTTTATGTTTATTATCATCCAGCGTTTTTTCCCGCCGACCCATTCAATCATTCAGCAATTGTTCTTCAACCCGATAACCCCTCTCAATTTGCAAATAATCCTTTGTTTTCTGCAACCGACGGACAACAAGCAACGTTAGGAGGACAGCCGGGAGGCCCAGGAGGTCAGTTTTTGGATCCATTTGGAAATTTGCAGAGTAAGCCTAACTATCCTGGAGACAATCCAGCTAACGGTAAGTGTCCTAACAATCTAGTCCCCGTTCAACCGCCGCCCGGCATGTCGGATTCACAATTTATAAATTCATTGATTAACGCTGCTGATTCTTATGGAAATGATGAGCCTTATGATCTTACGCCAGCAGATGGAGGAGGTTATAATAGCAATGGTTATGTGTCTGGTGTCATTGACGCAACTGGCGCTACGGCTCCTAATTTGCCAGTGTGGGTTCCTGGATATAGCCAACCATTGCCGGTGCCATATAGTCCTCCCCTTCCTTTGCCAAAAAAATGAGACGTTTTCTCATACTTTCGCCGGTTCTTTTGACGCTATTATTGATAGTTTGGACGTTGGTAGTGTATAGACATA
>JBEKBA010000100.1:0-16046 GCA_050015635.1 Verrucomicrobiota bacterium | reverse complement strand
CCATTGGCTGAACGGAAAATCAATGCCAACGCTATCATCCTCCGGCTACAGTCCGCCCTCGCCAAAGTCCAGGACATCACCCTTTACATGCAGCCGGTACAGGATTTGACCGTCGAAGACCGCGTCAGCGCCACGCAATATCAATACACGCTCGAAGACGCCAGCAGCAGCGAGTTAAACGAGTGGACTGCGAAGTTTGTAAACAGACTCAAAGCCCTGCCCGAATTGCGTGACATCGCGACCGACCAGCAGAATAACGGTTCCCAGGTGTCACTGGCCATAGATCGCGTGACCGCGTCGCGGTTGGGCATTACCGCGTCCGAAATTGACAGCACCCTTTATGACGCGTTCGGCCAGCGGGAGTTTAACATTCTCTTCACGCAACTAAACCAATATCACGTCATTTTGGAAGCGCTCCCGAAATTCCAACAAAATCCGACCGTGCTCAACGACATTTATGTCAATTCCGCCACCGGCGGAGCGGTGCCGTTGAGCGCGTTTGCGCATTTCGAATCGGGAATCGCGCCGCTGGCGATCAATCATCAGGGACAATTTCCGTCGGTGACCATTTCCTTCAATCTCGCGCCGGGCGTGGCGTTGGGCGAGGCCACCACAGCCATTCAAAAAGTGCGGCAGGATATGGACATGCCGCTGAGCGTTATCCCCGCGTTTCAGGGAACGGCGGAAGCGTTCCTAGAATCGCTTGCCAATCAGCCGTTGCTCATCCTCGCTGCCGTGATTACGGTTTATATTATCCTCGGCGTTCTTTATGAAAGTTATATTCATCCCATCACCATTCTTTCGACGCTTCCTTCCGCCGGCGTCGGCGCAATCCTCGCGCTGATTATTTGCCGTTCGGAACTCAGCATCGTCGCGTTGATCGGCATGATTCTGCTCATCGGCATCGTCGCAAAAAACGCGATCATGATGATTGACTTCGCTCTCGATGCGGAACGAAGACAAGGCAAAGCGCCCCGCGACGCCATTTATCAGGCCTGCCTGTTGCGTTTCCGGCCGATCATGATGACCACTTTTGCCGCGATGTTTGGCGGATTGCCGCTGGCGCTGGGCAATGGGGTCGGCTCCGAACTGCGCAAGCCGCTCGGCATCGTCATCGTCGGCGGACTCATTGTCAGCCAGGCGCTCACGCTCTTTACCACGCCGGTCATTTATCTGTTCTTTGGACGGCTGGCGGCCAGGTTTTCGCGCAAACCCGCCGTGGAAAAAAATGAGCAAGGCTATCCCGCCGTTGAAACGCCATGAATATTTCTGCTCCCTTCATACGGCGTCCCATCGGCACGGCCTTGCTGACCGCCGCCATCGCGCTGGCGGGCGCGGTCGCGTATTTGCAATTGCCCGTCGCACCGTTGCCGCAGGTGGATTTTCCGACTATCAACGTCCAAGCCTCCCTCTCCGGAGCCAGTCCCACAATCATGGCCTCTTCGGTCGCCGCGCCGTTGGAACGCGAGTTCGGCCACATCGCGGGCGTGAACGAAATGACCTCGTCCAGCAGTCTCGGCTCAACCAGCATTACACTGCAATTCGATTTGAGCCGGGACATTGACGGCGCGGCGCGCGATGTCCAGGCCGCGATTAACGCCGCCCGCGCCAACCTCCCCTCCAATATGCCCAGCAATCCTACCTGGCGCAAATCCAACCCCGCCAATGCCCCGATCATGATCCTCGCGCTGACGTCTGCCATCTATAGTCGCGGCCAGATGTATGACACCGCGGATTCCATCATTGAACAGCGGCTCCTCCAGCTTCAAGGTGTCGGCCAGGTCAACATCGGTGGAGGCGCTCTTCCCTCCGTGCGGGTGGACGTGAACCCGACGCTTTTGAACAGCTTTGGCTTGAGCCTCGAAGACGTGCGCTCGATGTTAAGCGCGCAAAACGCCAATTTGGCCAAGGGCCAATTTGCCAACAATTATTTCACGGCTGACATTCTGGACAACGATCAGTTATTCAAAGCCAGTGATTACAAACCGCTCCTGGTCGCCTACACCAACGGAACTCCAGTAAGGTTGACCGACATTGCCAACGTGCAGGATTCCATCCAGAACATCCGCACCGCCGGATATGTGAACGGCAAACCGGCAATCCCGCTGATTATATTCTCAGCACCGGGCGCGAACATCATCCAAACCGTTGATCGCATTAAAGCCACCCTCCCTTCTCTTCAGGCCTCCATGCCGGCGGGAATAGACATGACCGTCATGCTGGATCGTTCGACCACCATTCGCTCGTCCGTTCAGGTGGTAGAACGCACCCTGATCATCGCCGTTCTGCTGGTCATCCTTGTGGTGTTCATTTTTTTGCGCAGTCCGCGCGCGACGCTCATTCCCGCCGTGGTGGTCCCGGTTTCCTTGATTGGCACCCTGGGCGTCATGTATCTGTTTGGTTACAGTCTGGACAATCTTTCCCTGATGGCGCTGACCGTTTCAACCGGGTTTGTGGTGGATGACGCCATCGTCGTCATTGAAAACATCTCGCGCCATTGCGAGCAGGGCGTTCCGCCAATGGAAGCGGCGTTGAAAGGAGCGCGGGAAGTTGGCTTCACCGTGCTTTCCATCAGCATCTCGCTGGTGGCCGTGTTCACTCCCATTCTGTTGATGGGCGGCATCATCGGACGTCTGTTTCGGGAATTTGCCGTCACGCTTTCAACAGCCATTCTCGTTTCTCTGGTCATTTCCCTTACCACGACTCCCATGATGTGCTCGCGGTTGTTGCGTCATAAAAAAGACGAACGGCACGGCAGGATTTACCAGGCAAGCGAAAGTGTATTTACCTGGCTGCTTGAGCGCTATAAACGCAGCCTCCAGGTTGTTTTGCGGCATCCCGCCGTTACCCTGGTCATTCTTTTGATCACCATCGCGGCGAACGTCCTTCTCTTTGTCATCGTGCCCAAGGGGTTTTTTCCGGAACAGGACAACGGCACCGTTTTTGGAGGCATTCAAGGCGATGAAGACGCTTCTTATCAGGCGATGCAAAAGGTAACGGAACGTTTTGATAAAATCGCCACGAACGATCCGGCGGTGGCGGGGGCCATCGCCTTTACCGGCGGCGGCGGCGCGGCCAACAGCGGTTTCCTCTATATGGCCCTTAAGCCCCTCAGCCAGCGAAAAATCAGCGCCCTTCAGGTCGTCAACCGCCTTCGTCCCAAATTCGCCGTCGTCCCCGGCGCAACGGTCTTTGTCCAGCCCGGCCAGGATTTGCGCATCGGCGGACGTCAAAGCAACGCGCAGTATCAATACACTATTCAAAGCGATAATTTGAATGATCTCAATAAATGGGGACCCATCCTCTTGCAGCAAATGCAAAAATTGAAGGGTTTTACCGACGTCAACAGCGACCAGCAAAACGACGGCCTTCAGGCTTCTTTGGTTTATGACCGCAATACCGCCGCCCGCCTGGGTCTCCCTGCCCAACTCATTGACAATACTCTCTATGATGCCTTCGGGCAGGAAGAAGTCTCCACCATGTACACTTCCCTGAACCAGTATTATGTCATCATGGAAGTTCAGCCGCAATTCTGGCAAAACCCCAAGGGCCTCGACGACATTTACCTCCACGCCACAAACAGTTCCGCCATGGTTCCCTTAAGTGCCATCGCGCATTACGAACCCACGACTGCTCCTATCGCCGTCAATCATACCGGCCAGTTTCCCTCCGTCACGGCGTCATTCAATCTGTCTCCTGGATTTGCGTTGGGCGATGCCGTCAAGGAAATTGAACAAATGGAACAAACCCTCGGGATGCCGCAAACGATTCAAGGCAGTTTTTCAGGAACCGCCGCCGCGTTCCAATCGTCCCTCGCCAACGAGAAATGGCTCCTGGCCACCGCCATCCTGGCTGTTTATATTGTGCTGGGCATCCTTTACGAAAGCTACATTCATCCGATCACGATCATTTCCACGCTGCCCTCCGCGGGCGTCGGCGCTCTTTTGGCGCTGCTGCTCTTCAACACCGAATTCAGCATCATCGCCCTCATCGGAGTTATCCTCCTCATCGGCATTGTGAAGAAGAATGCGATTTTGATGGTGGATTTCGCCTTGTCCGCGGAGCGTGAACAGCGCATCCCCCCGCGCGAGGCTATTTATCAGGCGTGCCTGCTGCGTTTCCGTCCCATTCTCATGACCACCATGTCCGCCATGTTCGGCGCCTTGCCGCTGGTCATCAGCAGCGGTATTGGCTCCGAGTTGCGCCGTCCGCTCGGCATCTCGATTGTCGGCGGCCTCGTGATCAGCCAGGTGCTCACCCTTTACTCCACGCCGGTGGTTTATCTCTATTTCGATCGCCTTGGCCTTTGGTGGAAATCTTATCGCCGCCGCAAACCGGCTGCCGTGCCACCCTCCGTGCCACCGGCAGCGTTCGGACTTTCCGAAGGAGGCGCCTGATGAAAATGACGCATTTGAAAAAAATTCTTTGGGTCATGGGACTGACGGCATTTTGGGCCGGCTGCAGCTTCGCGCCAAAATATTCGCGCCCTTCGGTCGAAACCCCCGCCGTCTTCAAGGAAAATTCCGGCACGAACAATTCCGACACCAACATCTGGCAAGTCGCGCAGCCAAACGACGCCGTCATCCGCAGCAATTGGTGGGAGGTTTTCAACGACGCCGAATTAAATTCCCTCGAACAACCCGTCGCCATTTCCAACCAAAACGTCGTGGCCGCTTTCGAAAATTTTCTCTCCGCCCGCGCCATGGTCAGGGAAGCCAAAGCGGAATATTACCCAACCCTCACCGCCAATCCCGACGTCACGCGCTCGCGCGAATATCTCGGCGGCGTTACGTTAAATGATCCAAACGTCACCGACTACGACCTCCCTCTGGACGCTTCATGGCAGCCGGACTTATGGGGACGGATTCGCAACACGGTCAAGGCCGCCGTCGGCCAGGCCCAGGCTTCTGCCGCCGACCTCGAAAACACCAAACTGACCGCCCAGGCCGAACTTGCTTCGGACTATTTTCAGCTACAGGCACAGGACGCGTTGGAGCAATTGTATGACGACACCGTCGTCGCTTACAGCAATTCCTTGAAACTCACACAAGTCCTCTTCAAAACCGGCATTGACTCCGACGAAGACGTCGCCCAGGCCGAAACACAACTTGAAACCACTGAATCCCAGGACACAAATCTCCGCATCCTGCGCGCCCAACTGGAGCACGCCATCGCCGTGCTTCTGGGCAAGCCGCCCGAGTCCTTTTCGATTCCCCGAAGGCCGCTGAATGCAAGTCCCCCGCCCATTCCTGTTGCCGTTCCATCCCAACTCCTGGAACGCCGGCCTGACATCGCCGCCGCCGAACGCGCCGTTTATGCCGCCAACGCCCAAATCGGCGTTGCCAGGGCGGCTTTCTTTCCAAACGTGACCTTAAGCGCATCCGGCGGATTGGAAAGCGCCACCCTCGCAGGCCTTCCCAATTGGTCCAGCCGCATCTGGTCCCTCGGCGCGGCAGCCAGCCAAACCCTTTTTAATGCCGCGCTTCCCGCCGCCGTGGCTCAATATAAGGCCGCTTACGAAAGCTCCGTCGCCCAATATCGCCAGACCGTTTTATCCGCCTTTCAAAGTGTGGAAGATAATCTCGTCGCTCTCCGGGTTCTCCAGACACAAATCCAGCAGCAGCAAGTCGCCGTAAATTCTTCGCAAAAATATCTGAATATCGCCCTATACCGTTACAAGCTCGGCATAGACAGCTATCTCGATGTCATCACCGCCCAAACCGCCCTGCTGACCAATCGCCAAACGCTCGTGAACCTTTACACCCAGCAAATGACCGCCGCCGTTCAGCTCATCGAAGATTTGGGCGGCGGCTGGAACGCCGCCCAATTGTCGCCGCATTCAATTGAATGAACAATCCAGTCTTTGGTTATCTCAATGTCATTACCGCCCGGACGACCTTGTTGGGCAATCAGCGCACCGCGTTGAATTTACAAATGGAACAAATGACGGCGAGCGTGCAATTGATCAACGCGCTCGGTGGCGGCTGGAATGTTTCGCGCGGGACGACAGCGGCTAATCCTTGACGCCACATACGTTGTTTGGAGGGGAAAATGAGCGCCGGCAGCACCGCTGCAGTCGCGCTGCAGCCCGTCGGCAGCGTCGCTGCGGGTAACGTGTATTGAAATCGGTATCGGGTTATACCCCATGGAAAAAGTCCGGCTCATCGCGTAGCGTTCTCTAGAAATTGATGGCAGATGAGCTGTCATCAAAATTGAAAGAAACGCCATGCATATCCTATTACCAGTTTTTGCCAGCGCCATCTGGATTGGCGGAGGCGGAGTTGGACTCCTTCTCGTCATCGTTGTCATAGTTCTATTGGTTCGCTAACCATGGGTTCTTTACGGCGAAGACTCTGGAAGCAGCCGGACATGAAAATCTCCGCCTGATAGCGGGCGGAGACAGGATTTATTTGCTGAAATAGCGCCAGCTAAAACAAAAATGAAATCGTCATTAAAACCGCATCACCTGAAACGTTACAAGGACATCGCAATGCTTTTCTGGAAATATGGCACTTCTGATTTGGCGAAGGAATTTGCCGATGACCTCGAAAAAATGGGACCGACTTTCATTAAATTCGGCCAGTTGCTTTCCAGCCGGCCTGATCTTTTGCCGGAACCCTGACCATCCTGTACACTCTATGAAGATCATTTTCCGATGTCCCGCGGCGATGTTATTGGCCGCCTGGGTTCTGACCGGCTGTCAACCTGCAAAGGTCACGTCTTCGTCCAAAAGCAGTGTCGTGCAAGCGACGCGAAACAATTGCTACAGTCTGCTCCATCAACTCCTGGACGAACAAAAGGACGTCAGCATCCTGCGCTTCATCAAGCCGGAACATTCCGATGTCAAAAACCTGATCAAGAAAATTGCCGCCAATTCCGCAGCCGGATCCAGGCTGTTGGAGGAATTTGCCAAGGATGATCCTTCGATCAAGCTGGACGACATCCGGCTGCCACCGGGCGAGCTGGGCACGCGCGATGCGATTGCGTCCACCAAGGAGAAGGAATTATTGAGTCAGACCGGCGACACATTTGAGCTGACCCTGCTTTTAACCCAGACCGAGGCGTTGAGTTATGCCTGGCACCTGGCGGAAGTCGCCGGCAAAAACGAGCCGCAACCCGAACGTGCCCGTGCGCTGGCGGGCTTGAGCGACGATATGCAGAACCTTTATCACGAAGTGTTCGTGCTGTTGCTGTCGCAAACAAAATCATCAGCGACGAACCCGATCATGACCCATGCTGCACCGGCTTCGACAAACTCCGCTTCGACCAATCGTATTCTCATGATCGATCCCAGTTCCATGCCGATTGACGCGGGCAAAGCCACTCTGATCATCGGTGCACTCCAGCGCGCGGACGGCGTTTACTCGGGCGATTACAAGATCAAGGTGTTTCCCTACTTCCTCAAAAACGAAACGGGCAGGCTGGCCATTGTCGTTTCGGACGAGTCACTGGCTGAGATCAACCACGGAAAAGTCGCGGCGATCATCGGGACCGCCACCACGAGCGGCAAAGGGGGCCAAAGCCGGCACATTGATGCCACGGCCACGCCGGCTGACATCAATCGCGGAACGCTCAAGCTGTGGTTCACTGCGGGAAACCGGAAAATGATTTTCGAGCCGGCCTATCACTTTGCCGGGAACGGGACGGCAGTGATTCTGGCGCAGACAACTGAAACCAAACCTTGAATTTTTATGGAATGAATCACTGATTATTCGCGCTTGGCACGGGATCAGGCGCTGACTTCAGACCTGATTTTTACGCAGCCGGTTTGTTGCGAATTTGGAAATCTCAAAATGTCCGTTCTGTGAATTTTCGGCCACGCCGACCCGACGGCCATCGGCAGGGAACTGGTTCCCGTTCTTTTTTATTCCCGATTTCCTGGACCCTATCCCCCATCCCCGCGCCGCCAGGCGCAATGGCTCCCCGCAAGGGGCATCCGTGTTAATCCGTGTCTATTTTTTAATTGGGTGCAGCGTCACGCTGCCCGTGCGCAAGTGGTGGCCGTCCGCAAGGACCGTCACACCATCGTTCGAAATTGTCGCAACGCAACAAACGGATCAATCCGCGCCAATAGCAGATGCGCCCAGTGATTTTTCCAACGCTGCCAGAATGTTTGTGATTTCCGCCACCGGTGAAATTCGATTCTTTGGGAATGTTTCAGTGCGAGTTCAAATATTTCCCGCGCTTCAACGGCGGCCGTTTTAATTTCAAACCGCAACATGAGTTCATAATTCAAATTGAGGCTGCGGACGTCGAGATTGGAGGAGCCGACATAAACAATGCCGTCGGCCAGAATCAGTTTGGCGTGCAAAATCTGCGGTTGATATTCGTAAATCTCCACTCCCGCTTTCAACAGGCGATGATACAAACTTCTGGCGGCCATTTGTGAAAACGGCACGTCGGATTTACCGGCCAGAATGAGTTGCACGCGCGCGCCGCGCCGCGCCGCGCGCCGCAAATCCCTGCGCAGCCGTCGGGTCGGCAGAAAATACGCGCTGATAATCCGCACGTCGCGGGCTTTGGCCAGATCGTGATATAACGCGGTTTGAAAAGGGCTGGCGCCGCGACCGGGATGAGTCAGCAATAATTCCCTTGTCATTTTTTTTTGAGATTCGCGCCTGCGTTTGAAAGCGCGCAGTCGCAGCAGCGGTTTTCGGTGAAAATCCGACAGTGCGAATAATTCCTCAAATGAAGATGCCAGTTCTCCGGCCAGCGTTGGATTTTCAACCCGCACGCCGAGATCGAACCAGCCGCGCGTCACGCCGTCCCCATCGTATTCATCGGCCACATTGAATCCGCCGATGAAAATGACGGACCCGTCGCATATCAGCAGCTTGCGATGGTCGCGCACCCCGAATCGCCAGAGATGAAGTGGATTAAAGCGGCGCACCTCCGCGCCGGCGGCAATGAGCGGGTTGAAAAAATGGTTCGGCAAAAACCATGAACCTGCGGCATCAACCAGCACCCGCACGCGCACACCGCGTCGGGCCGCCGCCAGCAATGCCTCCAGAAATTGGCGTCCCAACTGGCCGTCAGCATAGACATACGTTTCCAGTTGGATTGATTTTTGCGCCGAGCCCATGGCCAACAGCATACTTGGAAAAATTTCCCGGCCCGTGCAGAGCCATTGCAGCGCGGGCGGTTTTGGAGCGGACATAATATTTCGATGCGATTCCTCAGTCTGAATTTGTAAACGACCTTCAGTCTGCCGCATTTGATCGAAGATAACATGCCTTCACCTCATTTTGATATCTATGGGGTCTTCACCCCATTGTCCTGCGCCGCAATAAGCTTCTGAATTGTTCAACGGAGGATGTCGCCATTCTCGTCAGGCGGGGAAACTGCGGGCGCTGGGCAAGCCAAAACCAACGCCGTCAAATTTTTAAGCTCCATCGAATTGATCACGTTGCTCGCAGGCCATGATTGGTTGGACGATGCGACCAAAACCATCGGCCAGTTCTGGAAGCGAAAGAATGCGCGGCGAAATGGTGTGATTTCGCAGAAATTGGAAGATGCTGACAACCGTTTTTGTGCCCTGAAACCATTTTGTCGCCCGGGGTTCAATTGGCAATCCTTTCCGCGTCCACTTCGGCTTGCAGCGTCAGCGGCGGGACGGGGTAAAACGTGGGAGAACCGGGGATAGGCGCGGTGAATCGCCTTGCTGTTGTGGCCTAGCGCGGCTTGCGCGAAGCGTTCCGGCATCCCGACAATCTTTGCCCGTTCCGCCCATGCGTAGCGGTAGCTGTGCAACGTCACGCCCGACACGCCCGCCCGTTCGCAACGGCGGCGAAACCGGCTTGCCCGGTCGTTGGCGGAAAACGTGGACAGCTTCGGGAACAATACGCCGGTGGTCGGCAGATGGCTCAAAACCGTTTCCAGCGTTTTGCTGATCGTGAACTGCGCCCGCGAGCCGGTTTTCGCGCGGAAGTAAGTAATCGTCCGGCTCTGCCAGTCAACATCCTCGGCGGTCATGGCGGCGGCGTCCCCTTGCGCCGCGCCGGTTTCCCAAAGCAATTCCAAAAACAATTTCCACTCGGCTTTCTTTTCAATGGCAAGGATGCTCTGCTGTTCGTCCGGCGTGATGCCGCGCCGCTCTTTGGCCTCGTATTTCGGCCACAGGTAGGGCGCAACTACCGGCAGGGCAATCCAGCCCAAACTCAAGGCGAAGTTATGCAGCCGTTTCAAAAAATAGACGATGGACACCTTGCCGTCCTTGAACACCGCGAAAAAATCATCGGCGGTCGTTTCCAATAGCTTCTTGTGACGCAAGGCGTCAAAGCAGGATGATTTGAACACGGTCTTGTAACGCTCGCGGCTGCTATCCTTGCCTCTGCTCTGCAACTGCTCCATGACGGTTTGCCATGTGCGTTCCACAAACGCGGGGTCACTGGCGGTCAGGTAGGCACGGGCAAGATGCAAGTTCAGGGTGGGCTGGCGCTGCGCCTCGTTCTTTGCGTTAAGCAGGCTCTTGGCTTCGGTTTCGTCCTTGGTGCGGAGACTGGTTTGCTTGCCGGTGGCGGTGTCCTCGGTGTAGAATACGCCGTTGCGCCGGAATAGATTGAATCTCGTTTTCATGTCAGGTTTGTCTGAACAGGAAAACAGTCCGTATCCGGCGGCGTTTTTGAACGCCAGTGGTGGCAAAGTTTCAGCGAGTTCTAGCCAGTAGTGGCAAGTTGTGTGTCAACCTGCCGCCCGACTGACTTTTCCGCTGACAGTGGCCGTCCATCGCATCAAGGAACCCTTTATTTATGCGGGTTCTGTGAACTTGAACACAGATGGGCACGGATACAGAAAACCCCCAAAACGCCAAGAAATTTAACGCGAGATAACAGAGGTCTTTGCAGACGGCCACCACTTGCGGTGGGGCCACCATGCGAAGGGGGCGAAGAAAATTAACCGCCAACACGTCAAGGCACCGGAGTTAGTTCGAAGGCCAAACCAATCAAATTCTGCGGCGCCGGATCAGCAACGTGGCGGCCATCAAGCCGGTTGCAACGAAAGCAATCGTGGTCGGTTCGGGAACAGGAGCAACATAATCATACGTGACAGAAGCCGTGCCTGTCAGATCTGCACCACCACCGCCCAAGCCGTTACCGCCATTATAGAACGCCCCGCCGCCAGAAAAATAGCCGGGCCCCGTTATTCCGAAGACGAGAGTGCCTGCGCCGGTGTAGTCAGAAAAATCCAAGCCGGATGCCGATGTCAAGTCCGCAGACGCCGAAGTGCCGCCGATGAACGTCAAGATTTGGAAGGGCGAAACAGACTGTCCGGATCCGGAGATGTCTCCTGTCGTGACCGTCGGCGCGGTTAACTGCCAGGAATCACTGAAATAAGAGACTGTCCAGTTGCCCTCGGGGGTGGAAGGACCGAAAGTCTCAGAAGTATAAGAGCCGGAGTCGAAAGTTATGGGTGAATCGCTAAAATTTATAACCTGAGCGTAAGGAGTGGCTGTTAGGTCCAGCGTGACTTGAACGCCTGTCAACGTCCCCAGTGAGCTATTGAACTCGGGCAGGGTTGTCGTCAAGCTGCCGCCTAACGTTGTCGGGGAAATGCTCCCGTTGTAGGTGACCATTTGCCCTTTGGCAGCCGGGCTGGTCAATGATAATAAGATGGCCATCAAGGCAGATATTGTTGGTAAATTTTTCATAGGGATTTTCTTCCAATTCGATTTTACTATTTTGAACGGACTCGTTTGATTAAGGTTTGTTAAAAATTCTTTACCGGGTTTTGTCCTCTCTTCAGGAATTCTCCGCGAACAAAACCTACTTCCGACTATCTGATTTATCTGATTGATCCAAGTATGACCCCCGATCTGGGGATTACAATAATAACATATTCACAATTTGATGCGAGTTATTCACAATTAAACGTATCCGCCCTTGGCTATCTGCGTTATTAAAATCCGCAAATATTCTTGGTTTTTTCATACGCTTGGCAAAGACTTTTATTAGGTTATACTCAGTGTGCTTAACATTTTGAACAAAATCTTGCTAAGATAAACTTCCCGCGATGAAAACCTAGATGCAAACCCCTGGCGGTGGTCAAAAAGCTCAAGGAGGAATACAATTCGAGAAAACAAGGTCTTGAATACACACTAAAGTGCCTCAAGTGACGAATGGGGGAGCAAATCTCTACGAAGTGGGGAAGTTTTCGCATTCGGCGGATGAGGTGATGTTGTCGAACTCAATCTGGAACCCGACGAATCTCGACCGGGTACCATAAAAGTTTCACCTGATTCTTCACCTGTCGAGCAATAAAGGGGCGGTCAAAAATACAGCTTGTACCCCTTAAAATAACGCTACAGTAAGCCTTGAAACAGAGTGTGTTAGGTGTGGAACGGTAAAGCTTCTTCGTTCGATTCCGACTTATGCCTCTTTGCAGCCTCGCTGCAGCCACCCATTGTCCCGCCGTAGCCATCGGGCGAAGGTGGATGCAACGCCGCTGCGACACCCCAAAATCACGACCCTGCCGCCCGGAAATGGTAGGGACATCGCGCTGCGATGTCCGTGATGGCCGTCCTCGTATTTTCGGTAGGGATGACTTCCACCGTCGTCCCTGATCAATTCTTTCGCGCCGCCAGGCGCATCCGTGTTAATCCGCGTCTATTTTTTATAATTGGGTGCAGCGTCACGCTGCCTTGGCGTTCTTGGCGTCTTGGCGGTTAGTTTAAATTTCTAATACTCAACCACCTGGAAGAAGAATACCGTGCTAGCCGCGCCTCCGGTCAGCGCCGCGATGCTGTCGTTGAACGTGAACACCCCGCCGGCATAAGTGAGCGTCGGACTGGGCGGACTGGGTAGAGGAAGGACGTTCCAACTGGCCGTGGGCAACGCAAAATTCGTCGTCCACAGGATTTTGTAATTATGAACGCTGCTGATGACCAGTTGCGGCGGGATGGTTGTGAACGGTGAATACGAGATGAGCCGGTAGAATTTCAAGAGGCCGAACCCGCCGGTCAGTGAACCATTATCAAAGTATTGGAACGTGCCAATGCCATTGGGCGTGGGGAATAAAGGCGAGTATGTCAATATCACGCCGGGAATGGTCGTCCAAGTGCCGGGCGACGCGAAGCCGGCCGTCCACTGGATTTGGAACTGATAATTCGTCGGCGCATACCAGGTCAGCAGGATGCCGTTCGTCCCGTTGATGTTCGTGTAAATAACGCTGGAAACAGGGTAGTTGGTGACGGGCACAGTCGGCACCAGATCGAAGTCCACCTGCAGGGTGTAATTCGACACCGCAAAGCTGTTCGTGTTCTGCACCGCCAGATAATAACTCCCGCCGGGCACAATGTTGGTCGGCGTGCTGGTCGTGCTCAACACGGTGGAATCATCGGTGCTGGTGGTGAACAATAGAATGTCACCCGGCGCACCTGTGCCGCTTGGCGGTGTGGTTTCATTGAACCACAGATTCAGCGGGCCGGTGGTCAGGGAAAGCGAATTCGTGGCGAAGATTGCGTTCGTCGGCACGTTGATCAAATAATAGTCAATGCTGCTGGCGGCAATGGTGTTCGTCTGCGGCACACCATTGGTGAGACTCGAACCCAGCGAACCCAAAAGTATGACCCGGTAAAAGCGCAGCGGGCCAAGCGGGGCTTGCGAGCCGTTGTCGAAGAAGGTGAATAATCCGTTCGTGGGCGTAAACGGACCGGTGTAAGTGATGATGTTCGTGAAAGTATGCCACACCGGCGGAAGGCTGCCCGTCCACTGCACCTGGAATATATCGTTCGTCGGCGCGTACCATTCCAGCCAAAAGCCGTTCGTCCCGCCGATGTTCGTGTAAGTGACGCTGGAAAGAATAATCGGCGCGTTGGTTACAGGCGCCGTGGACTCCGTGAGCAGATCAAAATCCACCTGCACGCTGTAATTCGACACCGCAAAGTTGTTCGTGTTCTGCACCGCCAGATAATAACTCCCGCCGGGCACAATGTTGGTCGGCGTGCTGGTCGTGCTCAACACGGTGGAATCATTGGTGCTGGTGGAAAACAACAGAATGTCGCCGGTATTCGTTCCGCTCGGTATTGTGGTTTCATTGAACCACAGATTCAGCGGGCCGCTGCTCGTGAAGAGCAGGTTCGTGGCGAAGATCGCGTTCGTCGGCACGTTGACCAGATAATAGGCGATGCTGTTGGCCGGAATGGTGTTCGTCAGCGGCGTCCCGTTGGTGATGGTGCCGGTCGAACCGCTGGTCGTGGTGAAATTGAACCGCAACTGCCAGCTCACCAGCGACGCAGCGGGATTGGTCGCGCCCGCGCGGTCATCCTGCACTTCCAGCGTCCATAAACCGTTGGCATCTTCACCGGCAAACGTGTTCAGCGATTGTTCGGGCAGGTAAAAGAGATCATTACTGATTGAGTCAAACGGCGTCGGCGCGAATTTGATCGGCGTCGTCGTCAGATTCGTGTTTTCCGTCAGCACCAGATAAGTGTATTGCGGGCCAATCGCATCCACCGTGTATTGCCACAAATCGCCCCCCCCGGCGGGGTTGCCGTTCGGGTTCATGACGATGGTCAACGGCGCGTTCGTGTAGGGAATGTTGAACGTGCCGCTGTCGCTGACAAAGCCGGAGTCGAATATCAGCGAGTTCGTCGTCAATGGCAGGTTCGTCGTGTCATAGATGGCCATCTCGTCCGGCAGGGTGAAAAAATTGTATAGGATTGTCAGCGTGCCGTTCGTCTGGCCGGTGTTGATGATGTTGGTGGACGTGCTCGACCCGCCGGAATATGTTTGCGCAATCGTGTTTGTGATGGCCGGAAGATTCGCGCCCATCCCGTTGGTGCTCGCGCCGCCGCGATTTTCCACCAGCAGCACCCGCGTGCCGTCCGGACTGATCAAATGAAACACCAGATCCGACACTCGCGGATGATCCACGCGCAACGCCACATCTACCGACGAAATGATATTGGTTGCCGTGACCGCAATGTCATTCGTCGTCACCGCGTCATCCAGTAGCGGCACCGGTCCGCTTGAGCTGAATTTCGCCTGCGCCGGCGCAGTCCCCACACCCAGCGTCGCGGAAATCAAAAAGGTTTGCTCCGTGTCGCTCGGATTATACACCCCCACATAATAGACCCCGGATGTCAGCGGCGGCCCGATGGAAATGGTGGCGCCGGGTGGAGTGCCGTTGGTGATTAACACCATCTCGTCAAAATCATTCGTCGTCGGCAACGCGCCATATTTGACGAATAATTCGAGCGGCGGCGTGGAAACCACCGTTGAAATATTCGTGACCAAAATAGTCAGGTTCGTCGCCCCGGCCGGCGCTACCACAAAATTGTAATACCATCCGCTCGGCTGGATGATAACCGGGTTGGTGTTCCCGATCAGGTTATTGTCCGGCTGAATGGCCAGATTGAAGCTGTTCACAACATTGGTAAAGCCCGTCGCGTTGTTCGCTTCGTTCAATACCCATACACCCGTGCCGTCCTCGCCGATGAAACTGTTCAAACTGCCCGGCCCGTCCGACGGTCGCGCATTGGGAATGTCATTGTAGCCGCTGTCGTCGTAAATAAAATCCACATTGGTGAACGGCGCATTGGTTGAGTCGTGGTTGTTCAAAATCACGGGAATGTCGTTGTGATTTAATGTGCCGACCAGATCGCCAAAGTTTTGCGCGGTGAATACGTTCGTCACGACGACCCGCAACACGTTGATGGGATAAATCGCCAGCGCAATCACGTCAACGTAGCCCGGTACCGCCGGATTGCCGCCGGGGATGACTGCGTTCAGTGGCAAACCCGTCAGGTATTCAGTTCCATTCTGCAACGAGCTGAACGGCGTCGGAGTGAACACCCCAAAAAACGCGTATTCGGACGCTTCCTGCGTTTCCGATTTCACCCCGACGTAATAAACCTCGCCGGGCTGTGAATTGGTGTCCACCACAAATTCCGTGCCGCCCCGGCCCAGCGAAACCGTGCCGTTGACGACGGCGTTGGAAATGACGTTGGGATCGAGATTCGTCAGCGCGGAATTCGTGCTGACGTAAAGGTCAATGTCCGCTTCCGGCTGCGTCGCGTCGGCCTGCGAATCGGCAAAGACGCCCATACG
>JBEKBA010000099.1:0-9677 GCA_050015635.1 Verrucomicrobiota bacterium | reverse complement strand
TGAGTGGAATCGCCGTGGCGGCGCGGGAGTTTATTATCATTTCGATTACGTTGGCGGCCCGCGCAATTACAAATGGGTCAACACGAGCCCTATAACCAAGGTTTGGGAACAAATGAATCTGGCCTACAACTACCACGCCAATCAGATTTGGATCGTTAATGTGGGTCATCTCCAACACGTGGCGTTTCCCACGGAATTTTTTCTAAATCTGGCTTGGAATCCGAATCGCTGGCCGAAAGAAAAAATTTCCGAATTTACAGAACTATGGGCGCAGCGCGAATTCGGGCAAACTTACGCACCGCAAATTGCCGACATCGTTTCCAAATACGCCCGGTATAACGGAAGGCGAAAACCAGAGTTATTAGACACGGACACGTTTAGCCTCGTTAATTATGAAGAGGCGGACAAAGTCCTGGCCGATTGGGAATCAATCACCGCCGAAGCTGAGGACATTTATCAAAAATTACCGGCGAACGAACGCGACGCATTCTTTGAACTCGTGCTTTACCCGACGAAAGCCTGCGAAATTGTGAATGAACTCTATATCACCGTCGCGAAAAATCGTTTGTATGCCGCGCAAGGCCGTGCCAGTGCCAATGATTTTGCGGAGCAAGCCCGAAAATTATTCCAGGCCGACGCGGACTTGTCGGCCTGTTACAATCATACTCTGGCCGGCGGCAAATGGGATCACATGATGGACCAAAAGCATATCGGTTACACGTATTGGCAGGATCCGCCCGCAAATAAAATGCCTCATGTTGTCCAAATTGATGTGCCGGTCAACGCCGCGATGGGTGTTTCCGTCGAAGGTTCGAACTTGGCGTGGCCGGACGGAGCCAACGGGCGGATACAACCGGCTCTGCCGGAGTTCGATGTGTTCAATCAACCACGCCATTACCTTGATGTGTTCAACAAGGGACAAACGCCGTTTGAATTTTCGGCAATGGCCGGCGCACCGTGGATTATGTTGAGCGCGACCAACGGAATGGTTGAAAAAGATCAGCGACTTTGGATCAGCATTGATTGGAGCAAAGCGCCGGGCGCCACGCGCGGTTACGTGGAAATCACTGGCACTGATGCGAAACCTGTGATTGTTGATGTGGACGTTTTTTATCCGTCGCAACCAAAAAGAGATTCACTGGATGGTTTTGTGGAGGCAAATGGCTGCGTCTCCATCGAGGCCGAACACTATACAAAAAAAATTAATGCTGATTCCGCCGGCTGGGAAAAGATAGACAATTTGGGGCGGACGTTGTCGGGCATGGCAATTTTTCCCGTCACGGCGCAAAGCGTGACCCCGCCGGCAAATTCTCCACATCTTGAATACCAGATGTATTTGTTTCATCCGGGAAAAATCGAAGTTGAGTCCATCATTTCGCCGACGTTGAATTTTGTTCTGGGACGCGGATTGAGATTTGCGATTTCGTTTGACGACCAGCCGCCGCAAATCGTGACCGCCGTGCCCGGGAGCTTTGCCGCTGGTGATGGAAATCGGGACTGGGAGGAAACCGTCAAGGATGGTGTCCGTAAAGTCGAATCCACTTTCACGCTCAAGCGCTCCGGCTGGCACATCTTGAAATTCTGGATGGTGGACCCCGGCGTCGTGCTGCAAAAAATCGTTGTAAATCTTGGCGGCGTGAAATCCAGTTACCTTGGTCCGCCGGAAAGTTATCATGAAATAAGCCGGTAAAATTGGATTCATCGGATCTTCTAGCGAAGCGCCATGCCATCCATGCTGTGTGATTGGAGAATTCTCTATGCGAATCATAGGTTCGTCCATTGCTGTCCTAATTTGTGATTGAAATAATGTGCCGCATTGCCGACCGTGGTTGATATTTATTTGAGCCACTTCTGCAACCGTCGCATGAAAAAAAAATCCACCGTCAAATTTCCGATTTATAAAAATCCCGTCGCACCTGCGGCTCGGCGCGTCAAAGACTTGCTCGCGCGCATGACGCTTGAAGAAAAAGCCGCGCAAATGATGTGTGTCTGGCAGAAGAAATCCGAGACGCTGGTGAACTCCGAAGGAAACTTTGATTTGAGGAAGGCCAGAAATGCGTTCAAACATGGGCATGGGCTTGGCCAGGTTGGCCGGCCAAGCGACGCTGGCAAGGGCAAGGACGTGCGCGGAATGGTTGAACTGACAAACGCGATTCAGAAATTTTTCATGGGAAATTCGCGGCTCGGTATTCCGGTGATGTTTCACGAGGAATGTTTGCACGGACACGCTGGTATTGGCAGCACGAGTTTTTCGCAGCCCATTGGTTTGGCTGCGACGTTTAATCCGGCACTCGTCGAATCGCTTTATGCGATGACAGCCGGGGAAACACGCGCGCGCGGCGCGCATCAGGCGCTCACGCCGGTGGTTGACGTGGCGCGGGACCCGCGCTGGGGGCGGGTCGAGGAAACTTTCGGTGAAGACCCGTTTCTGGTAACACAACTTGGAATCGCTGCGACGCGCGGATTTCAAGGCGATGCTTCGTTTCGCGACAAAAAGCGCGTCATCGCGACGTTGAAACATTTTGCCGCGCACGGCGAGCCGGAGTCCGGTATGAATTGTGCGCCGTCGAACGCCTCGATGCGTTTGCTGCGCGAAACATTTTTGTCGCCCTTCAAACAGGCGATTCAAAAAACCGGCGCCATCAGCGTGATGGCGAGCTACAACGAGATCGACGGGGTGCCGTCCCATGCGAGCGAATGGCTGTTGCGCGACGTACTGCGCAAGGAATGGGGTTTCAACGGCTTTGTTGTTTCGGATTATTACGCGATTTGGGAATTGAGTTATCGCCCCGACACCCACGGCCATTCCGTCGCAAAAGATCGCAAGGAAGCCTGCCTGCTTTCCGTTCGCGCCGGCGTCAACATCGAATTCCCCGAACCCGATTGTTACTTGCATCTCGCCGAACTTGTCCGCGAAGGAGAATTAAAAGAGTCTCAACTGGACAAACTGGTCGCGCCGATGCTGTTTTGGAAATTCAAAATGGGTTTGTTCGACGATCCATTCATGAATCCCGACGAAGCGGAGCAAATTGTCGGCTCGGAAAAAAATCGCAAGCTCGCGCTGCAATCCGCGCGCGAAACCATCACTCTGCTCAAAAATAAAAATAATCTCGTGCCGCTCAATCCGGGTAAAATCAAATCCATTGCCGTCATCGGACCAAACGCCGACCGCGAATTACTCGGCGGTTACAGCGGACGACCGAAATTTTACACGTCTTTGCTCGAAGGCATCCGCGCCAAGGTCGGTGACCGCGTGCAGGTGCCGTATTGCGAAGGCTGCAAAATCACCGTCGGCGGTTCGTGGAATCAGGATTTGGTGACGTTGAGTCACCCCGAGGAGGATCGCAAACTCATTAACGAGGCCGTCAAAACCGCGCAACATTCGGACGTGATTGTGCTGGCCATCGGCGGCAACGAACAGACTTCCCGTGAAGCCTGGTCCCGCAAACACATGGGCGACCGCACGAATCTTGATTTGGTCGGACGGCAGCATGAACTCGTCACCGCCATGCTCGCGACGGGCAAACCGGTCATCATCTTTCTTTTTAACGGCAGCCCGCTGGCCATTCAGCATTGCAGCGAAAATGTGCCGGTCATTTTTGAATGCTGGTATCTCGGTCAGGAGTGCGGCCACGCGGTCGCCGACGTTTTGTTCGGCGACTGCAATCCCGGCGGCAAATTGCCAATCACGATTCCGCGCTCCGCCGGACATTTGCCGGCGTTTTACAATTACAAACCGTCCGCGCGGCGCGGCTTTATCTTTGACGACGTGTCGCCGCTCTATCCGTTTGGCTTTGGTTTGAGCTACACGACGTTCTCGTTCAAAAATCTGCGGCTGGCCAGAACGAAAATCCGCAGCAACGAATCCACGCAGGTTTTCGTGGACGTGAAGAACACCGGCAAGCGTTCCGGCACCGAAGTTATTCAAATGTATGTCCGCGATCTCGTCAGTTCCGTCACGCGGCCGGTAAAGGAGTTAAAAGGTTTCCAGAAAATTTCGCTCTCGCCGGGCGAAATAAAAACCGTCGCGCTCGACCTCACGCCGGAATCGCTCGCATTCTACAACATCCACATGAAACTTACCGTCGAACCGGGCGAATTTAAAATCATGGTTGGCAACTCCTCGCGCGACGGAGACTTGCAGAAAGTGATTTTGACGGTGACACCATAACCCCTCAACCCGCAAACATCATGGCCGAATCCTCCGCCCAAAAACTTTCATTTATTGAAAAAGCCGGTTATAGCGCCGCCGACTCCGCCGCGAACTTCGTCTTCATGACGATGATTCTTTTTCAAACGAGTTTTTACACGGACGTTTTCGGAATCACCGCGGGCGCGGCGGCGACCATTCTCCTGACCGCGCGGTTGTGGGACGCGTTTGCCGATCCGATTGTGGGCGTTCTTGCCGACCGCACAAAAACGCGCTGGGGCAAATTCCGTCCGTGGGTGCTGTTCACCGCCGTGCCGTGGTGCGTCGTCATGGTGCTCGCCTACACGACTCCCAAAGGTTGGAGTATGGCCGGCATGATTGCTTACGCCGCCATCACCAACGTTCTGCTCATGACGATTTACTCGATGAACAATATGCCTTACGCGGCGCTGGGCGGCGTGATGACCGGCAACGTCAACGAGCGTGCGAAACTGAATTCTTACCGTTTCATCGCGGTCAACGCCGCGCAATTTATCGTGGGCGGCTTCACGCTGCCATTGGTCGCAAAATTTGCCGTCGGTCACGACCGTCAGCACGGCTGGCAGATGACCATGACCATTTGGGCCGTGCTTTGCCTTGTTTTATTTTTAATTACCTTTGCAACAACCAGGGAGCGTATTCAACCTCCGCCGCAGCAAAAATCAAACGCCGGGCTGGACTTCGCTGCTTTGATTAAAAACAGTCCGTGGCTCGTCATGTTTTTCATGACGCTGTTTCATTTTTGCATGCTCTCGTTTAGGGGCGGCGCACTTTACAATTATTATCATCACTATGCCGACAAGGGTGCGATGTTCGATTGCGTGCAAAAGTTGGGACTTACCGCGCCTGTGCTCGCGCCCGGTGCGCCTGTGCCCGGCGGCCTTTTCGAATGGCTCGGCTACATCGTTCACGGAGACCAGACCGCGTCCAATGTCGCCGATGTCTTCAATAGCCTCATCAACATGCTGGGCACCGGCATCACCATTATTGTCATTATTCTCTCGGCGCCTCTCGCCAAAAAATTCGGAAAAAAAGCCGTTGCCATTTGGGGCTTCGCGCTGGCCAGCATCGGCTCGGTCGGGTTCTATTTTCTTTCGCCCACCAACGTCGTCGGCATGATTGTCCTGACAGTTCTCGTCGCCATCGCTTATGCTCCCACCATCCCGTTGATCTGGGCGATTTATGCCGATGTGGCGGATTATTCCGAATGGAAAACCGGGCGCCGTTTCACCGGCATCGTTTTCGCAACCATCGGCTTCGCCCTCAAATGCGGTCTGGCGCTCGGCTCGTCTTCGTTTCTTTGGATCATGGCCGGCTTTTTCAGCTACAATCCGGGGCAATCCGATTTGCCGGAAGCCGTGCAGGGCTATCGCGTTTGCAGCGGCATCGTCGTTGGACTTCTTTTCGCCATCTGCACTGTTTTGCTCATTTCCTATAAAATCAACAAGCGCATGACCATTCAAATGGCCGATGAACTGGCGGAACGCCGGCAGGATTTGGCAACGGCATAAATTTCAAAATTAAAATCCATGAAAATTCTAAAATTCGGAACGGCAGTTTTGGTCGCGGCGATTTCTGCGGCGGACGCAAACGCACAAACGTCTTTGAAGGATGCCTTCAAAGATGATTTTCTTGTCGGCGCTGCATTGAATGAATCGCAATTTGAGGGAAAAGACCTGCGCGCGGTGGCGATTGTCAAAACCCAGTTCAACACCATCAGCCCGGAAAACGTTTTGAAATGGGAGTCGGTGAATCCGGATCCGGGTTTTTTTAATTTTGGACCTGCCGATGCTTATGTGGCCTTCGGTGAAAGAAATCACATGTTTATTGTCGGTCACAATTTAATCTGGCATCAGCAGACACCCGGATGGGTCTTCCGGGATGACCGGGGAAATCCCATCAGCCGCGATGGGTTGATCCAGCGCATGCGCGAACACATCTTTGCCGTCGCCGGCCGTTACAAGGGCAGAATCGGCGGCTGGGACGTGGTGAACGAAGCGTTGGACGAAGACGGCACGTTGCGCAAATCCAATTGGGAAAAAATCATTGGCGACGATTATTTGGTCAAAGCTTATCAATTCGCGCGCGAGGCGGATCCGGACGCGCAGTTGTATTACAACGATTATTCGCTCGAAAATCCCGGCAAGCGCGCGGGCGCAATTGCCTTGATCAAAAAACTTCAGGCGAATGGAATTCCAATTTACGCCGTCGGTTTGCAGGGCCATTACAAAATGAACTGGCCGGGCACGAATCTGTTGGATGAAACCATCAAGGCATTTTCCGCGCTCGGCGTGAAAGTAATGATTACTGAACTGGACCTGGACCTGTTGCCTGCTGCCACGCAATCACAAGCCGCCGAAGTCTCCATGAATGTCGCGTTGCAGGCAAAATTGAATCCATACACCAACGGCCTGCCGGATTCGGTCCAGCAAAAACTTGCGCAACGTTACGCCGATTTGTTTTCCGTGTTTGTGAAAAATCATGACGTCATCACACGCGTCACCTTCTGGGGCGTGACTGATGCGCAATCCTGGTTGAATGATTGGCCGGTGAGAGGTCGCACTGCCTATCCGCTTTTGTTTGACCGCGATTACCAGCCCAAACCGGCGTTTGACGCGGTTGTCGCGACGTCAATCAGGCAGCCTCTTTAAAATCGCGATTCAAATTCATATTGGCCGCCGGCGGAATAATGTCCGCCCCTGTCCGATGGTTTACGGTGAAATTGCAGTTTTAACCATACATATCAACGCATCCTGATATGTCAAATTGTCACTTGACAATCGCCGACATTAGCCCCAAACTATCCTAGCAACGTTATAGCTCAGAAGATTTTATGAAGGCAATTATGTATTCGGGCCCGTCGGTTGATGAGGTTGAACTTGTGGTGTATTCAGAGTTTGTCGCACATACAACGGGATTGATATCTCTTGTCTACCATCAACCGCTAAGCCAATCCAATATTCCCCGAAATTCAGTAACTTTAATTGCGGAATTACTAACACGAGCTGGGCAGTGGCAGTTGATTCGTTGGGTGCGATGTTGATTTGCGTCTGCGTGTCAATTGACGGCATGACCAGTCTCCCGTCCGCATCCATGAATGAAATGCGTATTCTTTTTACGCCTGCTTCAATCGGGTCAAACCGCATTTTTATTGCTATTGCGCAAAGGGGATAATTCAGGGGCATGGCCGGAACATTAATCCGATCAAATGAGCCGAGAATGTTTAATTTGCTCGCCATGTCAATGGTTGCATAATCACACAAAGTGAAGATTTCAATTTTCATGCCGGTTATTGTAGCTGATGATTTTTGTTTCGGCAATAGATACCTGTAACAATAAACCGGTCGGATGCAATGGTTTTGGACGATTCCCGCCTTGAACCGCTGGGTATGACCTTGCAGAAATACTTGCAGTCTGGAAGCGGGCATGCCTTTTGATTGATACGGGCGTGCTGATTGGAGTTTAAGTGGTGCACCCATCAGGAGTTGAACCTGAAACCTGCTGATCCGTAGTCAGCCGCTCTATCCAATTGAGCTATGGGTGCGACCAAAAGGAAAATAATCCTACGAGCCGGATGCCGTCCGCGCAATAACTTTTCGAGGCCTGAAGAGCTTAGCGCCTGATAAAATTTCGCAAGGCCAGTGCCAGAATCGTCAGCACCAGCATCATGCCGCCCGGCATGAATTTTTTCGTTTTCGCCAGCCGGAACGCAAAAACCACCAGCAGCAACAGGACATAAATCCAGAAAACCAGATTCTCAAATTGCATCGCGCGCAATTTGCCTCAATTTCCAGACGCATCCAAGCTAAGAATTTCACCCGGTTCGCACGTCACCGTCACCTCGAACGGACGGCAGCACACGTCGCAATCCGTCGTGAACCGCTGGCTCGCGACGCTCGTGTCAATGGCCACCACGGACGCCTGCCCGCAAAACGGACAGGGAATGGATTCGCAAACTTCCATCCTCAAATTTAACCGTGCGCGGGCAAAATGCAATTCCGCCCTCCGCTCATTGATTTTCGTTTTCAGATTTGCCACTTCAACCGCCTTAAGAGATACTGTTCATCCGTTTTTACGGACAATTTATGAAACCCCAGGTCGAAATCTACGACACGACCCTGCGCGACGGTTCGCAGGGCGAAGGCATCAATTTCTCGGTCGCGGACAAACTCCGCATCACCGAGAAGCTCGACGCGTTCGGGGTGCATTACATTGAAGGCGGCTGGCCGGGCAGCAATCCCAAGGACATCGAATTCTTCGTGCAGGCCAAAAAGAAAAAATTCAGGAACGCCAAACTCGCCGCGTTCGGCTCGACCCGAAAAAAAAACACACCGGTCGAATCGGACGACCAGGTGCGCCTGCTCATCGAGGCCGGAACGCCCGTCGTCACAATCTATGGCAAGACTTCCATGCTGCATGTGAAGGAAGTGTTGCGCTGCACGCCCGAGGAAAATCTGGCGATGATTGGCGACACCGTGCGCTTTTTGAAAGACCACGGCAAGTTCGTCATCTACGACGCCGAGCATTGTTTCGACGGCTGTAAACTTGATTCCGAATACGCGCTCGCCACCTGGCAGGCCGCCGAAAAGGCGGGCGCGGATTTTGTTGTGCTTTGCGACACGAACGGCGGTTGTTTGCCGGGTGAAATTGCCGGTATCACGAAAATCGCCGTCGGCAGCCTCAATTGCAAAATCGGCATCCACACGCATGACGACATCGGCCTGGGTGTCGCCAACGCCCTGGCTGCGCTCGAGGTCGGCGCGGTTCACGTTCAAGGCACGATCAACGGCTACGGCGAACGCACCGGCAATTGCAATTTAACGAGCGTCATCCCCTGCGTGGCGTTGAAGCTCAAGAAAACCTGCGTGCCCGCGAAGTCGTTGCCCAAGTTGAAGGAGCTTTCGCAGTTCGTGGATGAGATCGCGAACCTGCGCCACAATCCGCGTTTGCCCTGGGTTGGCGCTGCGGCATTCGCCCACAAGGGCGGCGCGCACGTCAACGCCGTGCAAAAACTTGCGTCCAGCTACGAGCACATTGACCCGTCGCACGTCGGCAATGCGCGCAACGTGCTCATCAGCGATCTTGCGGGCCGCAGCAACATCGTCATCAAGGCGCAGGAACTCGGTTTCAAGCTCACCAATGATACGCCGGAATTAAAACGGATTCTCAATCGCATCAAGGAATTGGAAAACGCGGGCTACGAATACGAAGCTGCGGAAGGTTCGCTCGCCTTGCTCATCAGTAAAATGCTCAAGCATGGCCAGTCGCCGTTCGACGTGGAGACTTATCACGTTTCCATGCGCCGCGACGCAAAGGAATCCATTTGCGAAGCCACCGTCAAAGTGCGCGTTGAGGGCCAAACGCATCAAACCGTGGCCGAAGGCGACGGCCCCGTGAACGCGCTCGACGGCGCGTTGCGCAAGGCGCTGGTGAAATTTTTCCCGCAACTGAAGCGCATTAAATTAACCGATTACAAAGTCCGCATCCT